>JALVYB010000061.1 GCA_027038175.1 Caldifarciminota bacterium
CCTGCCCCCACCACCTGCTGCTGCCTTTATTATCACAGGAAGTCCTATTTCCTTAACGACTTTTTCTGCCTCCTCATAGGTAGATACAGGGTCAAGAGTGCCGGGAAGTATTGGTACACCAGCTTCACTCATAACTTTCTTTGCTGCTATCTTATCTCCCATGAGCCTTATGGAGTCTGCTGAAGGACCAATAAACGTAAAGCCTGCCTGTTCTACAATCTCAGCAAAATCCGGGTTTTCTGCGAGAAAGCCATAGCCGGGATGAATTGCCTCTGCCCCTGATACCTCTGCGGCGCTGATTATTCTTGGTATATTCAAATAACTTTCTTTTGGAGAAGGAGGACCAACGCACACAGAATAGTCGGCAATACTGACGTGAAGTGCGTTTTTGTCTGCTTCTGAGTAAATAGCCACAGACTCTATGCCCAGTTCTTTAAGGGCATAAATAATACGTAATGCTATCTCTCCTCTATTGGCAACAAGAACCCTTTTAAACATAACAGAACTATTTTAAGCCATACTTCCTGTAAAAAGAAACTCTATGCTAAGGGCTTGTGACTATTCGGGGTTCTGACTCTCCTTTTCTCTTCCTTATCCATGTACCTACTCTTACGCGGGAATATACATCAAAAGGGACATCTATAGTTCTCAACTTACCGTCATTTGTTTTTATCGTTATATAATGCTGAGTGGAACGTGAGCCAGGTACGTGCTTTTCATATTTCGCAACAACTGTACCTGTATAAGAGACGAAGTACTTGTTATACTGTGAATACCCTAAAAGGATAAGGATGATTATTGCCACAACAATGAACATCACCTTCTGGCTCTGTTTATCCTGCTTCATGACTTCCCTGAAGAGCACATTGCGGTTTCTCATATTAACCCTCCCTTTATTTAATAATCACCACTCACTGGAATAATCCTGGGATATATCTCTCCACTATTCTTCTCTACAGAATCCCCAACCATAGCCTCTTTATATATATAATACGGGACCTCTATCTTTACATCTTTATTCTGAGCAGTCTCTACTACCAGATAGTATTTTGTTCTCCTCGCATATCTTCTTCTTTTTGTGAAGTAACTTAGAAAACTCCTTCTCTTTACGTATTTTTCAACCACATGCCCTGCGAAATATACGTTCTTCTTATGATTGTACCGGGCAATTCCTATGGCAATCGCAATAACAACTGCAAGCACTGTAATGCCATATTTCAGAAGTTTACTCTGGACATCAAAGGATGTGTAATCCATTCACTTACCCCTCACGCTTAAGGGTTCCAGCATAAAAAACCGGTTATTCTTGTTGAAATATTCTCCCTCTACCTTCCTGAACCCATTATACCCATTTAACGGAACTTCAATTTTCTTTATGGTATAATTTGAGGAACAGACAAGATGCTGTTTATCCTTGCTGAATTTTCGAGAAAAGGCATTATAGGTAGAGGACAAACTGGTATCACCAGGGGATACTGTATATTGATACAGGTACTCGAATTTAATGTTCACACTATCTTTTATGCTTCTTTTCGCTCCCACATATAAAGACATTTCTCTCTCTTTATCGGTTGCATACCTTGGAGCCGCAGGAGGAAGAGGAAGAGTAAATTCAAGAGAGTATTTATCTCCAAGGGCAAAATCACTCGATGTGACATATACTTCAAAGTAAGGAGTTTCCCATCTATTGTTTATGTTAAACAGTTTATAGGAATCAACCTTTGCTGTGCTGCCAAGTCTTTTTACAAGGTCCTCAATCTGTATATTTTTTTCTCTCTCCTTCTTAAATCTGAACATCCTGCGTATGGTTGCTGAGTAAAAACCTTTACCTTCTATCCTCCAGACACCTTTGAATGTTCCATCAGGTAGCAATTTACCATTGAGAATAGAAGAATATGTATTGGATGCTGCTGGATACTCGGGGATTTTAACTGTTTTTGCTTTACCACCTGTAAACACAAATCCTTCCTTTCCCTGAAACCTCGGAGAAAGCACATCTATGTCACTGAATCTTTCCATAAGATAGGCAAAATATACACTGTCATTTATCTGAGCCTTAAGCAGCATATCCTTATAAAGTGAGGGTGTTGCAACAGCACCTTTACCTTTTTCCTTGAGAACAGAACTTAAACCAACAGCAAATCTATACTCCTTCCCCTCTCCCTCAACAAGCACAGGTTCTGCTTTAATTCCAAGAGCATTAAGAAGTGCAATGGCAAGCACTGTCTTATCTCTCACATCACCGTATTTATGTTTTAACGTCCATTCGGGAGAATGGGGCACAAAACCGGCGTCCCACAGGTACAGAGGAACGTTACGTATATTTTCCTCAACGTATTCTGCCACCCTGTAAAAGGTTTCCCTGTCATCACTGCCCTTAAGGGAGTTTGCAGTTTCTTTAATAAATTCAGAGCTGGAGTTAAGTTTATCTTTAAATTTAGACCATATCCACTCTGCCATTTTGTCTTTATTTTCAAAACTTGAATAATCAACACGTTCTGCTATTTCGTATAACGGAGGCAGGAAATTCTCCTCTGGTATTCTGTTAACGTCTTCTGCAAGAAAGGTATAGACTGCCATCTTTCTGGAGGTATCTACTCTTACTTTAATTAAACTATCACCAAATACCGCAAAATTCAGTTTCTTTTCACGGGGAATACTCAGAATAAATACCTTTTTCTTAATGGGCTCTTTCATGCGGAAGAAAACACTACCGAAAATCGGGCTATTCTTCTCGCCCTTTTTGCTTTTTATCTCATACTCATAGACAATCGTTGCATTCTCCCTGAGCGCGGGAAAGCTCACTGCCTTAATCTGAATATTCGTATACTCAGGAGCCATTGCAGTCTCAGGTGCACCCACGTCCATTATAGCATCCTTCTCAACCTTCAGCTTCTCTCCATTATCCAAAAGCGTATATGCCTTAAGAACCTTAAATTCAGAGGATTCCTTATTGTACCTTATTTTTATGTCCCCACACTTATCCCTTCCAAGGTCATTCAGTATCTTTATTTTTAGAAGTCGATGCGTTATCCTCTGTCCTTTATTGTTTACAACAACTTTTGTGCTATCAAGTTCATAAAGACAACTGGCATTTTTAAGGGACAGGCTCATGAACATAAATAGAGCAAAAAACATTATCTTCCCTCCTTTTCAAGAATGATCTTAGCCTTTGTTGTCTTCACCCATTTGTTATAAAGTGCCCTTGTTTCTGTATAGTGTTCAGGAGGAATTATGGATTTCTTCACTGTGGTTTCAAACCTGCACACAATACTATCTTTCATGGCCTTACAGATGCTATTATAGGACACGTAATCGTTTTCACCTTTAAATGGTTTAATCAACTCAGAGACTTTGTAGCCCTGTGGTATGTGGATAACAACTCTGTTATCTGAATAAACAGGGACCCAGAAATAGAGGGGATATTTTCTTTTTTCAAGTGAGAATGGAGAGCCCCCCATAAAGGAGACATTCTGATTTAAGAGGGAGAAGATAAGTTTTTTCCCGCTCTTTAGAGCAAAATCCTTTACAGAGTATTCTATTGTGAAATAGAAGGGCTCGTTGAAATTATCAGGGTCTGAATAGTACATGGTATCAAGAGTAGCCTCACTACCAAGTGATTGTAAAGACATTTGAAAGAGGTTTTTAAGCCTTTCAATAGGCATCTTTTTAACCATCATTCTAAACTGCTGGTCAACAATGGAACCCTTTAAAATGGATTTGCCTTTAATATTACCCATGGAGTCCATTACAATTTCCTGTATGTTTAAAGTACTGTTTGAATCCGGTGGAAGGACTGGAATATACGTGAGGTCCTCTCCACGTGGGGTACATACGAGAACACCTTTACCCTCTTCATAAAATGGAAGGAAGTTGGGAATATTTTCTGCTGTCGGGTCAAGGTAAATATACTTATTTCTCTCTTTTACTGCCACAATGGCATGATTAAACTGGTCAACAGGAACATCCTTTTCTACTTTCATCATTGGATTTGTCAAAACCGGATAGGCATCTATCCCCAGATACCTGTACATGGCAACAAGAAGGGCAGCCTTATCCCTGCATACTCCGTATTTCTGTCTGAAAGTCTTTGGGGCGGGGAAAGGTTCATATCCCAGTTTCTTTCCATTCATGGTCGTTGCCACATATCTTACCTTATTGGAAACGTAGTAAAACAGGGCTTTCATGGTATCCATGCGCGTTTTTGTGTTCTGAAGCAGGCTGTCCATTGTCGTTTTCATCGTATCATTAACCACCAATTTGTCCTTTACAAGGTTCCAGTACCACACAGACCATTTTTTCCATGAATCCACAGTGGAAAGAAGGACCTTTTTGCCTATATCAGTAATAGGAGGCATCATTGGCTCACGCACAAGGGGTTTTATATCCTCTGCATACCAGATGTATTTATTTCCTTCATGCTTAAATTTGATTATGCCCTCTGGGTCATTATACACCCTGTAGTTCACATTTTTCGGAATTTCCAGTTCATAGTATTGAGATAACACAGGCTCTGTATTTTCAAATATAATCATGTCATCGTACTCACCTTCCATTGGGGGATTCTTCATATCCTCAATCACCTCATACTCAATGGCATCTCCTCTTTCGACATCCGGAAACGTAACCTTAACCATCCTCACGCTGGGAAGGAAAAACTTTCCAAAGGCGGGCATCTTAACATCCTTAATGTTTTCCTTTTTAACCTTTACCACCCTTCCATCCTTCTTTATTACCCTTGCGAGTTTCACTGTAATTTTCCCGTATTTAGTAGTGTAAGTAAAACTCGGAGAAGAGTAATCAGCCTTTCCCTTCATGGTCAGGATCTTCACAAGTACATGGTGCCTTCTTTTGTAATTTCCCGTCTTTTTCACTTTAACAAATGTGGAATCAAAAATCACCACAGCATTGGCATTTGCATATTTGCTTTCATCTATTTTGGGCACCACTACCTTATGGGTTACCATACAACCTGAAAAAATAAAAATCCACAATGCAACCATAAACTTCTTCATCTCACTCCTCCTTTAAAAACTTTGTCTCGCTCGTCTGGTCTATATACATGGGCATATCCATGCCACCACCAGCCATACCCCCTTCCATGTGAGCCGTCCCTTCAAGCCCCATCGTAGAAGTCACATCAAGCAATATGCCTCTTTTTATAGAAAACTTCATGGTCCCATCACCATCACCCTTTAAAGTGCTCTTTATTTTCATCCCATTTCTCTCTTCCTCTTTTGTCATATTCACTTTAAAATGAGTTTTTATAATAGCAATCGTGTCAGAGTCTTCTATCTTGACTTTCTTCAGAGTATATCTTGCGACGCCGTCCTCTGTTGAGTCAACCCATGTTTCATTTACACGCACAGGATACCCGGGCAAAAAGCCAAACATTCTACTTATACCTTTCACAATATTCTTAAGCTCATTGGCGTATTGGGTATTGTCATTTATGCCTTTTACAACAGTTCCATCTTTTAAAATAGCAAAGTTAACTTCTTTTCCCTTCAAAACATCTGTTTCATTAATTTCCTTAAATCCTGCAGGTGTCTTTATTTTTGTGCTTATATCTTCAATTTTTACTTTTAAAAACAGAGTATCACCTGCTTCTCTTAGCAGCGTGATACTGTACTTTACGTCACTCAGTATATTTGTGGTTGGACTCATTCCTCCCATTTGCATTGTATTATTTATGTTCATGTTTGACAAATACTCGTAAGACCTACCGGGTTTATACTTCATGGACAACACGTAGGGATTTCCCGTGGGTTTCATTTCTTTTTCGGCGCAGGAGAGGGAGAGTACGAATGCTGATACAAAAAGAAAATATGCAAACTTCCTCATAACAACCTCCTTGTATTGTTTTAATTATCTTTTAAAATGCACGTTCACGCACGAAATATACTGTTATATTTTTGTTTCTACAAAGAACAACATGCCTAATGAGGCTAATAAGAAAAACAAAAATGAAGTAAAAAACACATACTGCAGTGGGAAAAGACTCATCACAAAATAACCAAGGAGTGGACCTAAAATACCCCTTACAGCCGTTAAAGCCACATGCACACCCTGATAGCGGGATGCATCATGTTCTTTTGCAAAATGAATACTGCTAAGATTCCAGCTCAAATTTATCCCTGTCATACCGAGGGAAAAAATAAAGAAAGCTACGAAAACAAGGGGAACCCTTAAAGGAGGAGGCACAAGAAGCACCATACCAAGGGTAAATGCATAAAGTCCCATAACAAAAAATGTAACACCTGTAAACCTTATAGGAGAAATCCTGTCAAAAACTCTCCCAATCCATGGAGAAAATACTATTTTTCCGGTTTGAGACATAAAGACCCTTGCGATGGACACTAAAGTATACGTCATTGCAAGTTTAACAACAAGCAATTTTGGTATTGCTGGCATTACCATCAAAAAGCCCATGCCGTAAATGAAATAGAACAGTTGAAAAAGCCCATAGTCTTTATCTTCTTTCAAGAGTCTGAATCCGTCAACGAGTGGTTTTAGGATACGATGACTGTCAAATTTACCATGCCCTTTAAGAAACCTTCTCTGTTTTATTGTACTTAGAACAGCAATATGAATAAAACCAAGAATACCGGCAACAAAGAGAACCCACCTGAAGTAGTTCTCGTTCATATCCATAACCTTCCCTGCCACATAAGCACTTAAAATTACGAAAAAAGACAGTATTGCTGTAAGATATCCAAAAACACTGCCTGTCAGGTCCCACCTCAGATTACTCTGCAGAAGAGAATTCTGCGCCGGAAGGACTATTGCATTTGCGGAATATACGAGTAAAAGTAGTAAAATAAACTCCCATGGAGTTTTCACAAAGAAAATCAAAACAAGGGACAGTCTTCCAAGAATTCCTGCAAAGAGTAAAAAATTCTTCTTATCCTTGCCAGCCATAAGCTCTCCGAAATACACAGAAAACATATTGGCAACAGGCCAGACCATGGAAAGCACGGTAATTTCAAAATCCGTGGCATGAAGGGTTTTCTTTGCTATAACGTCTGTTAATCTTAATATACCCTGAAAAAGGCCGTTAAATACGTAGGCTATACTGAACTTTTTAAATGTACATTTTTCGTAACTCTCAAGTTTGGATATCAATCTTCGCATGGGGATTATTATAAAGTTCCTATTGCGAACTAATTAATGAAACTACCCCACTCCTCTAAAGTTGTATTTAAAAACTGTATCTGTACTTATTGCGTATTGTCCTCTCCCTGACTTTCCTTTTCAAAAACTCCTTTAAACATTCCAAGAGTACTTAAAATACTGCTTGCCTCATAAGGGACAAAGAGTTTGGTAGCCTTACCATCCGCCATCTTTTGAAGAGCCTCAAGATATTTAATTGTAATAAGGTCCTTTGTGGGTTTACCTTCATGAATGGCACTGAACACCGTTTTTATAGCCTGTGCCTGACCTTCCGCAAGCGCAACCTCCTTGTATTTTTCAGCCTCTGCCACCTTCTTTATAGCCTGAGCCTCACCTTCCGCTTTGAGTATTGCTGACTGTTTTTCACCCTCTGCCTTTAAAATCGCAGACTGTTTTACACCCTCTGCCTCTAAAATCGCTGCACGCCTGTCCCTCTCTGCCTTCATCTGCCTGTGCATTGCTTCCATCACATCCTGTGGAGGGTCAATTTTCTGAAGTTCAACCCTCGTTATTTTAACTCCCCACTTATCAGTTGCTTCATCGAGAATTACTCTGAGATTGGCGTTTATCTTCTCCCTTGAAGTGAGTGATTCATCAAGTTGCATATCTCCTATGATATTACGCAGGTTCGTTTGAGCGAGCTTTGTTACCGCCATATAGAAGTTTTTCACATTATAGAGCACCTTTACAGGGTCAGTTACCTCATAATAAATCACAGCATCAACTGTAACAACCACATTATCCTTGGTGATAACCTCCTGAGGAGGAACGTCTACAACCATTTCTCTCATATCAACCTTTCTCAATACCTCAATTACGGGAATAATAAACCTGAGCCCTGGATTTACGGTTCTATTATATCGTCCAAGCCTTTCCACAACACCCTTCTGCCAGGGCTTTACTATCTTGACCCCCATGAATACGAAGATGATTATAAGTATTACCAGAATAACCACGAGACTTCCCATACTACCCTCCTTACTCCTTTATTTTTTTAACCAAAAGATGTGTACCTTCTATTTTCTCCACCAGAACCTGCTCTCCCTCCCCGCATTCTTCATTGCAGAGAGCTCGCCATTCTTCACCATCCACTAACACGACACCAAAATCCCCCGCAGGGATTTTACTGATGACTTTTCCTTTCATACCAATAAGCCTCTCTGCCCCAACTCCCTGTGGTTTTTCTTCCTCTTTAGACACCCATTTTCTCACAAATATAAGTGACAACACAGAAACCAGAGCAAACGTAATAAGCTGCACGTAGAAACCAGCACCCAGGAGAGCTAAAATTCCGGCAAACAGCGCCCCAAGCCCGAACCATATAATTACAAGTCCGGGCATCAGAGGTTCAAGAATTATCAACAAAAACGCTGCAACAAACCATATAACATATATTTTCATCTTTTCCTCCTGTCGTAATTTAATATATGGCAAAATGCTACTTTATTCAAATAATTCCCTTATTTCTATGTTCATACAGGGAGTTTTAAAATCTTTAAACTTAAAGGAGGAGAAAGGATGATATTTTCCACAACTGTACTTATTATAGTGGGACTTCTTGTGTACCTCTTCTTTTACAATACCTATGGAAAAGCCCTGGAACGAGACGTTGTAAGGGCAGATGACTCAAATCCAACCCCTGCACATAGATTGTACGATGGTGTTGACTACGTCCCTGCTGTCAATAAATGGGTTCTATTTGGGCATCATTTTGCGTCAATTGCTGGCGCCGCTCCGATAGTGGGACCTGCAATTGCAATGGCATGGGGATTTGTTCCTGCACTCCTCTGGATATGGTTTGGTAATATCTTCGTTGGCGCAGTTCACGACTATCTTGCCCTTTCCGCATCAATGAGACACGATGGAAAATCCATTCAGTGGATAGCAGGGAAACTCATG
Organism: Caldifarciminota bacterium; assembly: GCA_027038175.1. Taxonomy (GTDB): domain Bacteria; phylum Hydrothermota; class Hydrothermia; order UBA1063; family CAJXJZ01; genus CAJXJZ01. The sequence continues at coordinate 9,073 of JALVYB010000061.1, forward strand.
TCAGAAAGAACCGGCAAAGTTTTTGAAATTTTTATACTGTTTACTCTTATTCTGGTTGTGGCTGCATTTTCAGCTATTCTTGGTAATATATTTCACAAACAACCCCAGGTGCCCTCTGCATCTTTATTCTTCATAATTGATGCCCTTATTGTAGGAGTCATGATTTACAGGCTAAAAATAAACCTTTCCATTTCTACCATTGTTGGACTTTTGCTCCTTGCGCTCTCTATATGGCTTGGACTCAGACTTCCGCTTCATTTCTCCTATCACACATGGCTCGTGGTACTGCTTATATACATAGTGCTCGCCTCTGCAATGCCTGTCTGGATACTCCTTCAGCCAAGAGATTATTTAAACGCATATATTTTATGGTTTGGCCTTTTTCTTGGTGGCATTGCCCTAATATTTGTTGCAAAAAAGCTCGTATTACCCGCTTTTACGAGTTTCAGCGCCCCAGTCATTGGTGGTAAACCATCTCCATTCTGGCCCCTTATACCGCTTATCATTGCCTGTGGTTCCCTATCAGGATTTCACGCAATAGTTGGTTCGGGTACTACATCAAAACAGATAGATAAAGAAACAGATGCTCTTTTGATTGGTTACGGAGGGATGTTTACAGAGGGATTTTTATCCACAATTGTTGTGGTTTCAATTGGCGCCTTTGGCATGCTGGTGCTCTCCTCTGCAGGGTATAATATATTCAGAGATGCCCACACCTTTTCTTTGAAGTATCTACCATCCATTAAAGAAATAGGGGGACCTGTGGGTATTTTCGCAAAATCCTATGCAGAGGCAGTTTCACGGGTTTTCCACCTCTCAAAGCACTTTATCGTTGTGTTCGCCTCTTTGTGGGTATCTGCCTTTGCCCTCACAACCCTTGATACAACAAACAGAATTGGCAGATACGTTGTTACAGAACTTTCAGAGCCACTAAAAGATACCCATAAAGGCCTCTATTCAATTCTTACAAACAGATGGATTGCATCTCTTATACCTGCAACCCTTGGTATATGGCTCGCATGGAAGGGTGCATGGCAGATTATCTGGCCCGCATTTGGAGGCGCTAACCAGATGCTTGCTTCAATCGCACTCCTTACTGCCACATTGTGGGTTTACAAAGAACAGAAGGTAGAAATGAAGTACACATGGCTTGTCCTCGCACCTGCTCTGTTTTTGTGGATAACAGTTACACTTGCACTCCTGTGGTATCTTGTGGTGGCTATCCCGGGCTATTTTGAAAAGAGTCTTACACAGGCTATTGTGCTGATTGTATTCATTGTAGGTATGCTCATACTGAACTTTTTGCTCATTTACGATTTTAAAAAGGCGATGCGTAAAAGTTGAATGTAATAGAGATTCTAAAGGCATTTTTCAAAGAAAAGGCTTTTTCTTTCTACGATGCTGAAACTCAGGAAAAGGAAAAACTCTTCTCCTTTCTCCTTTTTGGATGGATTTTAGGCTTTCCCATGCCATCCTCCCTTCTTTCTCTGAAACTTTTGCCCTATGCAGATGAGGAAATCTCAAAACTCCTTCTTATAGTGAGAGACCTTGATGACCAGTTTGGTAAGGCACTTGGACAGTTTGACATAGACTGATGAAGGTATTTGTTGTCGGGAAAGGCGGAACAGGTAAATCCACAGTCTCAGTGGCACTTTCGCTTATTTTAAAGGAAAAGGGGGTAAAGGTCATTTCCCTTGACCCTGCTCACAACATAAAGGATATTCTATCATACGGTACTGTGCAAGGTATAGAGGTAGTAGAACCTGATTTTGACGAAGAACTAAAGAAATACCTTAAAAAACTCACAGACACGATGAAAAAAGAGGCATTCAGATACCTGACTCTTTTTAACCTTGAAAACCTTGTGGACACCCTTAGATACTCACCCGGAACAGAGGAACACATGCTCCTTGAAGCAATAGAAAAGCACCTATCTGATAGTGAGAACGTGGTATTTGATACCCCACCAACAGGACTATTTCTTAAGGTACTTGGTCTTCTTGACAGCAATATTCTGTGGATTTCACGGCTTATAAAGATACGTGAGGACATTGTAAAAAGGAAAAACCTGAAAGACGACAGGATACTTGAACTTTTAAACGTAGAATTTGCAAAACTTAATTCTCTCAAAGAAAACCTTTTGAAAAACGCCGTCTTCATTAATGTAATGAACGAAGATGCACTTTCTCTAAGGGAAAGCAAAAGAATAATTACCTTCCTCAGAAAAAGAGGTTACAGGGTAATCTTAAACATAGTAAACAAAAGCAGTACGACACAAACTTTCTTTGAAAACATAAAGCATATAAACATCCCACCCATTTCCGGGAACCCATACAACATAGCGTCCGGGACATCCAGACTACTTGAGGAAATAATAAAGGAGGTAAATGATGAATCTCTTGATTAGCGCAATTTTAGTTTTATCAGGGAATATTAATACAATCCGCATACGTGTTCAGGGAATAACGCGAACGTTTGCCTTTTATGTGCCTCCTTCATACAATAGAAAAAACTCACTTCCTCTGGTCTTAGTTTTACATGGTGGAGGTGGCTCACACAGAAGCATTTTAAGACAGACAAAATACAGGTTTAATACCCTTGCTGACAATTACGGATTCATAGCCATTTATCCAGACGCCTTTGAGAGACACTGGAACGACGGGCGTGGACTTGAAAGATACCGCTCGCAGAGAGAAAACATAAACGACGTGTTGTTTATACAGTCAATAATAGATACGCTGGCTAAAATATATCCAGTTGACACAGAGAGAATATTTGCAACAGGCGTGTCCAATGGTGGACTTATGAGCATGAGACTGGGATGCGAATTAAAACTGGTAAAGAAAATTGCCCCGGTTGTAGCCCTTATGCCTATAAAGCTAATGAAACAATGCAAACCATATCATCCCGTGGATGTGCTGTTCCTTATAGGGAAGAAAGACCCCCTCGTTCCATTTGAGGGAGGAGATATTCATTTTAGAAGATTGAGACTTGGCGTTGTAGCATCATGGGACAGTACACTCTCTTTCTGGGCTAAGGTCAATGGGTGCAGTGCAGATAGAAAAGAAGAGACACATGAAGGTATTACACGTATTCTTTACTCCGGATGTAAAGCACAGACTATAATGTATATATTTAACAATGGCGGACACACCCTGCCTGGAGGAAGAAGCAATTTGCCAGAATTTATAGTCGGAAAAACAGTTAAAAACTTCATGGCTACAGATTCAATCATAAAATTCTTCCTGGAATCTGAAAAATGAAAGGACTCAAAGTAATAACATTTGACGGTGATGGTACGTTGTGGGATTTTAAAAAAGCCATGCGCAAATCTCTTTCAAAGATTGTAGAGATTTTAAAGGAAAGATTCCCTGAAAAGGCAGAAAAAATTGATATTGACACCCTTATCAGGATAAGGAATGAGGTAGCTGAAAACACGAAAGGGAAATTTATAAACCTTGAAGAAGTGCGGAGAAGGTCTTTTGACGAGACTCTGAGGAGACTGGGGATATTCACAAAGGAGTTTTCAGATTACCTAAGTGAAGTTTATTTCAGGGAGAGATACAGACAGGTTGAAATCTATGAAGATACAGTGCCTGTAATAAAAGAACTGCGGAAAAGATACAAGGTAGGGATTATAAGCAACGGGAACACATACCCTGAAAAGATAGGACTTGAAAGAGAACTTTTTGACTTTATGATATATGCGGAGACTGTCGGCGTTTCGAAACCAGACCATGAGATTTTTCACATTGCCATGGAGAGAGCCGGAGTAAGCCCTCAAGAGATGATACACGTCGGAGATTCAATAGAGGATGACATAATTCCAGCGACAGAACTGGGAATAAAGAGTGTTCTAATAGTAAGGGATGAAGAAGAAAACAGAACACAGGATATAATCCCTGACAACGTAAAAATAATCAGAAACCTTTATGAACTGAAAAATCTGATTTTTAATGGTTAAAAGCCTCCTCTTATTCGCAAGTATCCTTTTAACTCTTAGAGATTTAATAATGCCTATAAAAGTTTAAATATTGACATTGCTGGCTTAAATAGAGGTGTTTATTTCGTCAGTCTGAAGGCACAAAATCATCTCATGCAAGGTAGATTCATCAAAACAAGGTAAAAATCCAAGGAGGAGGGAGTACCTCCTCCTTTACTCAACTCTCCAGGTGTTCAGTTTTACGACACCCCTGAGGTTATATGAGGTATTCATAATAACCTTAAAATACAGGCATTCTGCATTATAAAAAGAAGGGTTGCAAATCCTCTCCGTATTCTTAAAGCTCCCACCTTGACTTTCTATAATTTGAAGTATATAATACGAAAAAAAGGAGGGGGTATGAGAAAATTTCCCTTCATTGTTTTTCTTTATTTATTTTTTGTTTCATCTCTTTCTGCATTTGATGGGCAGGGCGGAGCCATGTTTATGCTTACAGATGACGCAACAGGGTTCTGGCCCCAGCCGATTGATGTGGACCTTTCAGTGAAAGACCCTACAAAAACCCAGAGGGTGTACGCTGAAATTCAATGTGGAGCCACACCTTACAGAGTGGAGTCGCTTGCAGGACTGAAGGCCCTGTGGTGGAGAGACTCTGTAATACCGGGTGATACCTTCAACCTCTACCTCGTATTCACCACAAGAGAAATGCCTGATAGGTATGAGCTTTACTCTAACTATGGTCTTGGATTTTCCTTTGGGAGTGATTCAAGACCTATATGGACAATATGGGGTGGATGGGGACCGTGGGTACCGGGACCATCCCTTGGCATTGATTTTGACCTTCACATACAGGAAAATGGGCTTCCTCCAATGAAGAACGAGCCTGCCCTTAAAGGAGACGATGTGGTTGATTTTTTGAGTCTCATGCCTGATATTGAATTTAAGAAAAGAAACGGTACCCTGAGGGATGCAACAGGCAAAAAAATAAGCGCCGGACTCGGTGATTTAATAGGTCTATTTGACATAGCCTCCATTAGAATGTCAGGTGGTCTCAAGGTGGATGATGGCCACATTATGGCTAAAATAGAGGCCGGTGGTGCTCTGAGATTAAACAACGGGAGTTATAGTCTTCTTGACTGGCAGTTCAGGGCAGATACGCTGGTACTAAAGATCGCTGTTGATAGTTACGCTCATGTGGGGGACCCGGGATGGATTGTTATCAAAGACGTGGCTTACTATTATGAACTCTATAGAAGGATTGGCATGGTTCTTCAATCATTCGGCCAGACCGTAGCATCAACTTACTGGATTAACAACGATAGATACGAATATCTTGGCACAAAAACTGCCACTACACCTATGAAAAAAGTAATCAATATACCGGTCACAGGCTATCCTGACAATAGTGTGGATATAGTGGTATCAGAGATTCTTCTTGAGCCAACTGATGGACATGGACGTGACCTGGACAGACCAGAGCGTGACGGAGAAACAGGGATAATTGCTGTTGTATGTAATGACGGACCAAATCCTGCACAAAAAGTTTATTTTGAGGAAATCATCAGCCCGGACACCCTCATGGGCATAGAAGACACCTTTATAGGAGGACCTCATCCTATAGGTCCAGGTGTATGCGATACAGTCTACCTTCCACCAATAGACCCTCAAACCAATATAGGATACAGACCTGTTATTATACACGCATATACTGATACAAGTTCACAGGACATAGACACAACCAATAATATTCTTTCCAGAAACGTGTTTATTTATCCCAAACACCTTGATTTCAGTGTGAAGGTATGGGATAGTCTTACGTCCGGGGACATCACAAATCTTATAGACAGGGTCACACTGAAGAGCCCGGAAGGGATTGTTGAGCTCGCATACGATAGCGTAAACGGTTATTTTTCTGGTAGAGTTGTGGAGAACACCGATATAACCGTAACTGCAATACCCGATTCTATGGACACACTCCGCTTTGGAAAATCAATAGAACTCAACTCATCTGCATTTTTGTACAATACGCGGCTTAATATATACCTCTCCCGATACGGCAAGGTTGCAGGAAGGGTTCTATCACCTTACGGCTCACCTGTTGACAGTGTAAGGTTGAAACTGGGGGTACAGATGACAACAACCGACAGCAATGGTTATTTCTGCTTCAGCCAGGTTATTCCAGCAATTGATACGGATTCAATTTACTACGTTGTAGCCCGTCATGACCTCTTTCAGGCAGATTCTGTTCCTGTTGTGGTACATCCGGCAGAGAGCATATACGTAACACTTCAACCAGCCTCAGTAGATTCAGAGGCACCCAAGGGAAGTATAAAAATTATCGGTTCAAGTTATGATGGCACGTACACAATCTCTCCCAACGTACATCTTGAGTTAACAGGCAGGGACGATATATCCTGGGTAAGTGCAGTTGAAATTAAAAATCCAGGAGGGACCTGGCAGAGATTTGACTTTTCCAATACAGATACTCTATCCAGCATACCTACCATGACCATTCCATGGACCATAAGCCCGAGGGATACCCTGAATGAATATGAGTACGTTTACGCAAGATTTATTGACATGGCAAATAACGTCTCTGATTCTGTAATGGACTCCATTCTATACGTTCAGAGAGGTCCAACGGTAACTTCCCTTACCATAAATGGGGGAGCTTCCATCACGGATTCAAGGGACATTACCCTGTCTTTCAGTGTGGAAGATTCACTATTCAGTCCCGTAATTTATCAGGTTGACTGCGATGGACAGTGGTCCTCTCCCAAACCATATATTTCAAACAGCACAAACTGTAATCTTTCCGCAGGAGACGGATATAAAACGGTCCGCATAAGATTTCTCAATGAAGCCTGTGTATGGGGAGAGGTAAAAGAAGCTCACATAACCCTTTCCACGCAAGCTTCCTTGCTTATAAACAATGGAGACGACTATACTCACTCAAGCACAGTAGACCTTAATATATGGGGCGCTGAAACGTACATAATAAACAACCTTGATAGCATCAACGGCAACTGGAATTACTATCCTGTGGCACAGACTTTCATACCCCATACTGACACAATAAGGAAAATACTCTTATATATCAGTGTTGACAGCCCCACAGTTGTGGCTATTATGAATTACGATACTATAGATGCATGGAGTATTCAGCCCACAACAGAACTCGGAAGTTTTGTGATAGAATCGGATCCAGGAGGTGAATATTCCTACACCTTTAACCCGGGAATACCTGTGGATAGCCTCAAAAGTTATGCAATAGTGGTGTATGATGAAAATCTGGGAATTGACGGAACCGAGGTTTATTTCGACCTTGCCCTCAATTCGGGACAATACACAGATGGTAAACTTTATTACAACGCAGGTAAAAATGGGAAAAACAGCTGGTATGATTACGGTGAGGCTGATATGGCATTTGCCATAATCAATCCCCCTACTGAAATGATTATTTCAAATTACAGTGATATGTCAGGAGGAACAGGCTGGATTCCATACAATGAAACATACAATAACTGGCAACTTTTGTCCGGTGACGGAATAAAAACGGTCTATGCAAGGGTAAAAACCGGAGGCATTACTCTGCCGGTTACATCTGACAGAATCTACGTAGACCTTTCTGCGCCTGACTCCACCTCTGCCGTAATAAACAACGGCGCGCAGTTTACAAAATTTTCAGTTTGCACCCTTCGGGTTTATGCTACTGATGACGCTTCCGGAGTTCTGGGATTTACTCTAAGTGAAGCCGGTTTTGATACTTTTTACAATTATACACCCGGCTATCCATATACTTATACCTTTAGAGACCAGAGCACCGGAACAAAAAATATAAGCGTTACGTTCAGGGACAGGGCAGGTAATCAATCTGCACCAATCAACCTCTCAATTGACCTTGACTCTGCAGGACTTGACTTCAATCCATTGATAAACGGGGGAAGACTATATGTCCCCTCTGAGACGGTAAGTATAACTCTTCAGCTTTACAAAAGCGTTAGCGTGGATTCAATTGCATTCTCAGAAGGAGGAACAGACTTTACACCGTGGCAGCATTATGCAGGAGCCACTCCGTACATTTTTGCAGATACTGCAGGGTGGCAACAGCTGTATGTTAAAATCAAAGACAATCACGGGGTAGAAAAACTGGGATATACACAGTGCTTTATTGACAGGTCGCCACCTCTTTACCCAACGGTATTCCGCAGTAATGAAGATTACACCGAGGATACCATTCTATCCTATACCTATTATCTGAGAGGAGACCCGGAAAGTGGCCTTGACTATGCACTATTAAGAATATATGACAATACGAGCCATAGCCTGATTGCATCAATATCCATTGATGGAACATACGGAATAAATCCAGCGCTTCCCCTTCAGAAATACCACTCATATTATGGCACAATAGAAATGCGCAACAGAGCAGGACTTGTGGTATCAACATATCCTTCAACCCTGACCTATTACGATAGCCCTCCCCAGCCTCCCATTATTATTTCACCGGATACAACAACTGCTCTTCAACCTGTTGAATTTAATATAATAGGCCAGGATAATGACCCTGATACTGTTCTGTGCTTCAAGATAGACATTTCAGACGACTCCAATTTTACCAACATCGTATACTCCTACGATGGAAAAACGAACACGAGTGGCTGGTCAAAAGAAAGATACTTACCGGGCGATACAGCACATTTTAGAATGCCATTTGAAGACACCTTAATTATAGGACAGAGATACTACTTCAGAGTATTCACGCACGACAGCATACTCACATCCGAGCCTGCACAGGGCAGTTTCATTGCAGGCGTATCATCTGTTGAAGAAGTTCCGACAACGTTCTTTATTCACTACTTATCAGGCAATCCTGCAAAAGGGAGGGTTGACATTCTCCTCGGAATACCCGAAAAACAGGATGTTAAAGTTTACATTACCGATATTCAGGGAAGAACTGTTAAGACACTTTATAACAGCACAGCTGCACCGGGTATTTTAAGACTCGGTTGGAAGGGAGTAGCAAATTCGGGCAACAAAGTGAGGTCTGGTATTTACTTTCTTGCTATTAAGACCAGAAATAACTGCACTATAAGAAAAATAGTGTATATGAGAAACTAATAGCTTTTGCGTACCCCTGTGCAATCTTTAGCACGGGAAAATCTTTAAAGGGAGCCTTTGGCTCCCTTTCTTTTCGCATATTAATGTAAAAACTACTTGACAATATGTAAAGTATACCTTACAATTTGTAATGTTAACTTAACAGGAGGTAAAAGATGACATACCATGAAAAAGTATGGAAAATCAATATAGAAGTAATCACAGCTACCATAATAATAGCAGTAATCCTGGCTATAGTAACTCATGGTAATATATACGCAGTAATGGCTTCTTTTGGACTTCTGGGGTTTGTAGCCCTCCCCTCTGCTCTTTATCGCAGAAAATTAAAGGAAGAACGGGACGAAATGATACGAAAAATAGAGAGGAAGGTTACTACGAACTCTATCAGAGTCACATGGTTTTTGATGTTCCTTTCTATTTTTCTTATCTATCACTTCGCACCTTCTGCTGATGATAAAATACTTGTTCCTGTGTGGGCTTTATGGGGAATTATTTGGGCAATTTTTATTCTTACCCTTCTTATGCAGAGTGTCTACGGGCTGTATTACATGAAAAGGGGTCTTGGGGATGAAGATTAAAAACAGGCTCAAGGAATGGCGGGTGAAAAAGGGCGATATAACACAGGAAGAGCTTGCAAAGGCACTTGGAGTATCCAGGCAGACAATAATAGCCATAGAGAAGGGAAAATATACACCCTCTCTCCTGCTCGCGTTTAAACTGAGCAGGTATTTTGGAGTAAAGGTTGAGGATATTTTTTACCTTACCGAGGATAAGTAGCATACTCCTTTGACAGTTCAGAGGGAGCGGGTTATAATTTTTAAAATAGGAGGTTAGAATGGAAAATAAAAATAATCTTGTAAGCGTACTGGTGATTGGTTCACTCTGGGGGATTGCAGAGGCTACCGTAGGGTATCTTATGCATGTAATTTCCCTTTTCACATTTTACGGACTCTCCGGGATGATAATGAGCATGATAGCAGTATACTTTATGAGGATGGCGGTTAAAACAACCGGCAAAGTATCTTCTATTTTCTATGTTTCACTTGTTGCAGCATCCATAAAACTCTTTGACCTTGCCCTTCCATTTCTTCCTGCGACCAAGACAATCAACCCTGCAATAGCAATTCTTGCAGAGGGTCTTGCAGTTGTATTTGCCTGGAATATTTTCTTCAAAAAGGAGAGAACTCTCGTTGTATCTATTACTGCAGGTATTGGCTGGCGTATTATATACGGAGTAGGCGTCGTATTATTCAATCTTCTTTCAGGTAGCACTTCGCTTCTTTCTGCTCCTTTACTTACGTTTGTACTTTCATTCATACTCCTTCAGGGATTAATCAACGGACTATTCATTTACCCCGTATTTGCAACAAAGAAAATCCATTCAGTGACCGGAAAACTTGCAACAAGCCCGGTATTCGCTGCAATTACATTTGTCATAGCCGTATCCTTTGAGATTCTAAGCCACATTATATAAGAAGGATGGACATTTTATCGCTTCTTGCGGGTGAGGTAAAGCCTCACCCGGTTTTTTTTGTGGGCATAGGTTATTTTGATACACTTGTCATATCTCAAAATGGTGCAGGACTATCAAGCACAATGCGACCTGAAAAATCCCCGCACAAAAAGGTCAAAGACGCAGGACTTCTTACCCGAAAAAACACAAAGGAACTTGCAGAATACGTGTTCTCCAAAAATCCGCTTGAGGTTTCAATTGGTATGGCTGCAATAAACGCCTCCCTTGTGCCACCTCACAACCTCTCCGAGATAAACGCAAAGGACATCATTATTGAAAAAGGTGCTGGGAAAACCGTCGGAATAATAGGACATTTTCCATTTGTTGACGATATAAGAAAAAGCGCTAAAAAGGTGTTAATCTTTGAAAAAGACCCGAGAGAAGGGGACATTCCAGACGAGAAAATCCCTGAAATGCTCCCTGTGTGCGATGTTGTGGCAATCACCGGAATGAGCATTATGAACAGAACCTTTTCATCCATACTGAAGCATACAAAAAAAGAGTCTTATAAGATAGTTTTAGGTCCATCCACTCCCCTATCTCCCATACTGTTTGATTTTGGAATTGATGCCCTGTCCGGCATAATCGTTGAGAATGCTGAAACTGCTAAAAAATACGTGCTTGAAGGTGCTCCCTTTCGCCACATAAAGGGAATAAGATTTGTTACAGCATTCAAATAAGCCATGCACGAAAAGATATACAGGGAAATTCTGAAGGCTAAAAAGGAGGGAAAGAGATGCGTACTCGTTACGGTTATTGATAAGAAGGGGTCAGGACCTGCACGGGTGGGAGTAAAGATGCTTATTATGGATGACGGAAAACACATAGGCACCATAGGGGGTGGAAGTTTAGAGCAAATAGCAATAAAGAAGGCAAAAGAGGTTTTAAAGGAAAGAGGTTTTCTTCTTGAGAAGTACAACCTGAGTGATACCGGAAAAGATGGAATTGTTTTAAGTGATATGGTTTGTGGAGGTAACGTTATGGTGTTTTATGAATATACGGGAGCAGGTTATCCTGTATTTGTTTTCGGGGCAGGGCACGTGGGAAAACATGTGATTTCTCTGCTTTCGGAAATGGACTATTTTGTCCACGTAATTGAGCCAAGGAAAGAGTTTACGAGAAAATTGCCCAGAAAGGTAAAAATTCATAACACAAAATACTCTAATTTTTTCAAAGGAATGCCGTCTATGGAAGATGCATTTGTTTTTGTGGCAACTCCCAGTCACCATACAGACCTTGAAGTGTTAAAAGGGATTTACACCCTGAAGAAAAGACCCTTATACGTCGGACTCCTTGCATCAAGGAAGAAGGCAAAAACAATTATAGAAAAACTTCAGGATGAAATACCGGAACTTGACCTTTCCAATCTCTATACCCCATGCGGGCTTGATATAGGCGGTGATACTCCATTTGAAATTGCTCTTTCTGTGGTCTCGGAGATACAGGGAATAAGGAATAAAAAGGAAAACCTGCCTCACAGAAGAGTGACATGGTATTTATAATAACTGGAAAACGCGATTCAGGTAAAACCACGACTCTTCTTAACATTTACAAAGAAAAACGAGGGGCTGGGGTCGTAAGCATAAAGAAAAGAGAGAAGGGTTACGACTCCTACTATTTGATTTTTCCGGGAAGCGCACAGGAACCTGTGCTTCTTGCGACAGAAAACCCTGAGTTTAAAGACAAAAAGGATTTCTTCAAATTCAAAAGGTTTTATTTCAATGAAAGAGCCTTCAAAAAAGCCCGGGTATTTTTCACAGAGATGATTGCTTTATCCATATCCCCACTGTATCTCGACGAGGTAGGGGAACTTGAATTAAATGGTATGGGTTTTCACGACATTTGCCTTAAACTTATGAGGCTGCAAACGGATGTTTATGTGACAGTGAGAGATACCAATATTGAAAGGTTTTTGGAGGTCTTTAAACCTGAAAAATACAGAATTTTGAAAGTAAAGGAGTGAAGTTATGGGAAAATACAATCAAATAGACCTTACAATAAACAAAGAACAGCTTGAGCGGACAGTGAAAAGAGCAAGGGAGAGGAATATTATTATCCCTACATTTGAGCAGATGAAGGATCCGGACAGGCTTGTGCCGGATAAAATAAAGGAAGAATTAAAGGAAATAGGACTCTGGGACGTTCATCCGAGAAACCTCTTCAGAATCACATGGAAAAACGAGCCTGTCCCGAAAGGCGGGTTGTTTGATGGAATAAACTACATGGAACTTCCCTCGTCTTTAACAGGCACAAAGGCGAGAATTATAGCCCTTGTCGGAAAGTGGTTCCCAACAGGGGCCCATAAGGTAGGAGCAACATTCGGATGTCTTGTTCCGCGCCTTGTAACAGGCCAGTTTGACCCCACAAGGCAAAAAGCCGTATGGCCCTCAACAGGTAATTACTGCCGCGGTGGGGCATACGTGGCAGCACTACTTGCCTGCGAATCCATAGCAATACTTCCAGAAGGCATGTCAAGAGAAAGGTTTGAATGGCTTTCCAATATTGCAGGTGAGGTAATAGCAACACCGGGTTCTGAAAGTAATGTTAAAGAGATTTTTGACAAATGCTGGGAACTCAGAAAAACAAGAGACGACGTTGTTATCTTTAACCAGTTTGACGAGTTTGGTAATCACCTCTGGCATTACGAGGTAACAGGACACGCAATGGAAGAGGTCTTAAAAGACGAACTCGGTGAAAATGGGAGATATGCGGGTATCGTTCTATCATCAGGCTCATCCGGAACACTGGGAACAGCGGACTATCTCAAAGAACTCTATCCCACATCAAAAATTGCAGTGGGAGAGGCACTGCAGTGTCCTACATTGCTTTATAACGGTTATGGTGCACACAGGATTGAGGGTATAGGAGACAAACACGTACCCTGGATTCACAACGTAAAGAACACAGACATGGTAATAGGTCTTGATGATGAACACACAATAAGGCTTATAAGGCTATTTAATGAACCTGTGGGAAGAGAATACCTCGTGGCACAGGGCATTCCTGAAAAATTAGTTGAAAACCTCGACCTTCTTGGAATATCCTCCATCGGAAACGTTCTTGGAGCAATAAAATTTGCAAAGTACTATGAACTCACAGAAAGGGATGTTGTCCTCACAGTATTTACAGATTCCATGGAACTTTATGGCTCAAGACTCAGGGAACTTGAGGAAGAGAGGGGCAAATACACGAAAGAGCAGGCAGCAAGAGACTTTGAAATGCTTATGGAAATAAAAACAGACCACATGCAGGAACTTGGATACTACGACAGAAAGCGTATTCACAACCTGAAGTACTACACCTGGATAGAGCAGCAGGGTAAAGACCTTGACGAACTCAATGCCCAGTGGTACGATTACGAGGAATACTGGGGTGAGGTACATTCAATGGCACCTAAAATAGATGAACTCATAAAAGAATTTAATGATATGGTGGGGCTTTTAAAATGATTTTACTGAAAAACGCGGGATACATTCTGACGTTTGACGAGGAAGAAAGAGAACTTGAAGGCTACGATATACTGATAGAGAACAACATAATAAAAAAGATTGACAAAAACATAACGCCTCCTGAAGGTGCAGAGGTTATTGATGCATCAAGCCACGTTGTCATTCCCGGGCTCGTCAACACCCACCACCATTTTTACCAGACCCTAACACGTGCCTTAAAAGGTGCACAGAACGCAAAACTCTTTGACTGGCTCGTATTTTTGTATCCTATATGGGCGAATTTAGATGAGGAAGCTGTTTATTACTCCACGCTACTCGCATCAGCAGAGCTTTTAAAAACAGGAACAACCCTTACATCTGACCACATGTACCTCTATCCTGCAGGATTTCGGGGTGATATACCATCCATCCAGTACGAGGCAACAGAGAAAATCGGCATACGTGCTGCACTTACACGTGGGTCAATGACAAGGGGGAAAAGTAAGGGAGGACTCCCACCTGACAACGTTGTTCAATCACCAGATGAGGTGCTCAAGCACTCTATCCGTACCATTGAAAAATTCCACGACCCATCCCCTCTATCCATGAGAAGGGTGATACTTGCGCCCTGCAGTCCTTTCTCGGTTGAAAAAGAGGTAATGATTGAAAGTGCAAAAATAGCACGTGAATATAAAGTATTGCTACATACCCACCTTGCAGAAACACAGGATGAAGACCAGTACTGCCTTGAGACATACGGCAAAAGGCCACTCGCACTTATGGAGGAGCTGGGCTGGCTCGGGAAAGATGTATATTTTGCACATGGAATATGGTTTAATGATGATGAGTTAAAGGTATTAAAGGAAACAGGAACCGGTGTATCACACTGTCCGTCTTCCAACATGCGTCTTGGTTCAGGCATTGCAAGAGTGCGAGAGATGATTGACATGGGAATAAGGGTCTCCCTTGCAGTTGATGGGTCTGCATCCAATGATACATCCGATATGCTCGGTGAGGCAAGACAGGCTATGCTTCTTCAACGCGTAAAATACGGTCCTGCCGGGCTCTCGGCAAGAGAAGCGTTAAAAATAGCCACCCTGGGCGGTGCAGAAATGCTTGGCTACAAAAAACTTGGAAGAATAGAAGAAGGGTACGGAGCAGATATTGCATTATTTAACCTTGACCATCTTCAGTATGCAGGATGCGTGGAAGACCCCGTAAGCTGTCTTGTATTTACAGGCTACAATCACGAGGCAGACTACACAATCGTAAACGGTAAAATAGTCGTAGAACACGGAAGGCTTCTTACCTTTGATGAGGAAGAGATAAAAGAGAAGGCAAACGAGGCAGCAAGGAGGCTGTTAGAGAAGTCCAGGTAACTCAACAGGTTTTAGGTTATAAAGTTTATTATCTCCTCATTTTTGTCCTTCACTCTTCACCTTTTGCAAATCAATTACCCTGTAACAGAACCTTAAAATCTCTTTATCATGAGTTGTTATGATTACCGTTCTATCCCTCAGGCTGTTTTTTAAACTCTCAAGTATGGTTATACCGCTTTTTTTATCAACAAATGCGGTCGGCTCATCTAAAATGACAATTGGGGTTTTTCTCAAAAGCCCCCTCAGTATGGAAAGTCTCTTCTTTTCTCCTCCCGACAATCCAGCATTGGAGAGCAACACTTTACGCTCAGTGGAAATCTTTTCCAGAATATCACCCATACCCAGTTTCTTTGCCACTTCCTTTATTTCTTCAACACTCCGGTCAACACCTATTGTCAGATTCTCAATTATGGACATTTCACTGAATAATTGGGGCTCCTGTTCTATCAGGGTAATAAGACTGAGTACCTCTTCTGCTGTATAGTTGTTTATATCTTTACCAAATATGAACACGGTATTATCCGGCACTGGAAAGTGTTTTAATAGTATATTCAACAGAGTGCTTTTGCCACTACCACTTTCCCCCACTATACACACCCACTCGCCTTTTTTGATTTTGAAATTTAGGTTATCCAGAATTGAATTGTTATCATACTTAAAAGTCAAATTCTTTATTTCCACTGCGGCTTCCTGATTTATATCAACCTTATCTGCCTGTGAAATTTCTTTTACCTCATATACAGAAGGCTTATCAAGTATTGTATATACCCTATCAAGTGAAACCTTTGATGGTTCAACTTTTGTGGAGAATACAAGGATGTAATTTAAGGGTTGCATGAGATAACTGGAATATGCGATAAATCCTACCACAGTTCCTGCTGTAACTCTTCCCTTAATAATAAGAAATGCTCCGAAACCTATCAATATAAACTGTGAAAGAACAGCAAGAAGCGCATTGAGTACATCACCGTAAAAATAGTTTACCTTAAACAGGTTAAGATAACTCTTAACATACTGCCCGTATATTTCTTTAAACTTTTTCATTATTCTTGCTACCGCACCCTGATTTCTTATGGTATATGTGCTCTTAAGGCTTTCATCTGTAAACGCTATTACCCTCTGATAATCGTTCTGCTGTTTATACGTAAGAGGTACAGCCTTCTTCTGATAGATATAAGTCAGGTACAAATACATGGGAAGCACAACAAGACCTGCTATTGTAAGCTGCCATGATAATTTTAGCATAATTACAAGTGATATAAGTGCTGTAAGAGTGTGAATTCCGAGTTGCAAATAGGCATCTAAAATCAATGGTCCTATTTTATCCACATCATCAATAATCCTTTGAAGATATGAACCCTGAGAATTTGAAATAACTTCCTTATAGGATATCGAATGAAGTTTTAAAAGGACGTCCTGTCTGATTTTTTCCTTGACTTTTACCTTAATCCACTCTGAGTAATACCCATAAAAGTATAAAACCACCATGAAAACCAATAGCAAAATCCCGAAAATTTCTGTATGCAGTAAGAATCCATGCATGTTTTTCTGTTCTGCAAAATCAATGATAGCTCTGAGATAATAGGGGAAAAGAGATTGAATCAATGAAAGAATGCTCCCTGTTATTACCACAAAAACAATAAGCAAAAGTTTACCGGGAAGTATATACTCCTTATAAAGACGGGAAAGTAAAACACTAGTCTTTCCATTTCTTGTCATTTTCACCTCCTCACAAAATTATAATTTCAGGGATGTGGATTCGCAAATTTAATATTTAATTACATCCACACTTAGCCTTAACATTACAGATTAATCTTGCAGGAATAGGTAAAGGCAGAATTCCCCTTATATTATGATCTTTCTGTCCAGTTCTTATTTCCCTCATAACTTCACCCCCGTTTAATTATTATCCTTTTTACATTCACACTTTATATCCACATCACATAGGATATCTATTAAGGAAATTTGTACATATCTGGTAGGACTTACACCATCTTTTATTGCTTTCATTTACTATCCTCCTTATTTATAATTTTTTTTATTTCTGAAACCACAACTTCCTTATAGTGTTCCTTATCTACGATACACCCTTTCTTACCGGATAACCTTGCGAATCCACATCCCCCCATACAAATAGGTAACAACTTGCAGTTGAGGCATTCAGGGTCCGAAAATGGGTCTATATTTACCCAGTTTAAAAGTTCCGGGAAATTAAATATTAAATTCCCATCTTTGTCTATTTCCCCTATCGGAGGCCTTTCCCCTGCTGCTACATTACACTTATAAATTTTTAAATCTGGAGAAACCTCAAAATAATGCGCCGTAGTAGATGGACAATAAAAAGGTTTGGGGTCCAATTCCAATCTTACCGATTTATAACCCTTTTGATACGCGATATAATCCAGTTTAGATTCTATAACGGATACCGGCTCTAAAGGTATCATTTTAGGTTGAGGTTTAGCCCACTCTGTTGATTTAGGAAAATAATGTTTGTATGTAACTTCAACGTGTCTTCTCAACTCAAAAGGTATTAAATCTAATACTTCCGTAACCTCATCTTTAACATCTAATGAGAAATTTATACGTAGGACTACCTTAATGTTTAGATCCTGAAAGTGGATAAATTTCAGTAAGTCTATAAAATTTTTCCATACAATATCAAATGAAGGTTTTCCCCCTCTAAATGGTCTTCTGAGATTGTGTACTTTTTCACTTCCGTCTATTGTAATTTGAATATTTGTGACCCTCCACTCTTGCAACTTATTTCTTATTTTCTCTGTAAGCAAGCTTCCATTTGTAACAATGTTAGCTTTATATTTGGTTTCAAAATTTAAACCAAGTTTGTCAAATATTTGGCGAAAACCTTGCGTGAGTTCTTCTACTATGTGTGGCACGAGTAATGGCTCTCCCCCAAACCAGATAACATTCAACGAAGAAAGTTCCTCTCTTTGCATATATTTTTCCACGAATCTTAGCAACCTTTCTTGGTGCTCCTTGCTCATAGTAATTTGCGGAAATCCATCTTCAAAGCAGTAAACACAAGCGAAATTACATTTTAGTGTAGGTTCAATTTGCAGGGTTAGCGCATTAGGATTGAAACCGTATTTCCATATATATTTTAAATACTCCTTCTCATCAAAATTATTTTCAACTAAAAAACCTCTACTATACAGAAAATCAATTTCTCCTTCATCCAACAAGTCTTGCTCCCCATCCATGTCTTCTTGCATTTTCATCAACTTCTCGTAATGAAGGTTATCAAGTTCTATAATACTCCCTGACAAATAATTTATTAAATAATGCCTTTCTTCTATATCTATGAAATCGTTATATATTGATAATTTTAAAGCTTTTCTATTTCTTTTAGTAAGGTCTTTTTTCGTATTATTTTTTTCATTCTTCCCACTCATGTTATCTCTCTCCTCTTTAATTTACTTTATTCTCCGTTTTGATATTTTTAATGCATTTATTATAAAGGGGGGGGGAGTTTTGTCAAGTAGTTGATCTAAAATAATTAAAGTGTATTTTTGAATTATAAGTCTAACAATGCCAGTAATTTAGCATGATATTTAAATATTCACACGTTTTCTTCTTATCGGCTGACTGTCTCACTGGTATATATTAAAATCTACCACCTTATCCCACTTATATTCATTCTGCAGGTTGTGTTTATGGCTTACCATTATTATGGTTTTGTCATCTTTTAAGATGTTTTGAAGGATTTTTCTTTCTGTTTCTCTGTCAAGGTGTGATGTAGCCTCATCAAGAATAAGCAGAGAAGGGTCGTCATAGATTGCACGGGCTATCAAAATTCTCTGGATTTCCCCACCAGAGAGGACATTGAGGGTAAGGAGAAAAGCCAGTATAAGTAGAGTTAACTGGAAGACTTTAAATTTGCGTATGCTGACAGAAATTCTGGATATTTTTTTAAGTAGAGCAAGCATTTCCCCTGCCGTAAATTATAAAGCATACAGCAAGATTTTAAAATACTGCGTATTTGAAAAACGATTAAAAAGAGTGTATTGCTCTTACAAAATATCGGGAGAAAAATCCGGAATGGCAATCATCTCAAATGTAATATAAAAATTTCCAAGTGGCACAACCCACTGTGTTAAAAGTGTTTTTTACGGGAATATCATCTCTCCATAATTTCAGAGCAGAAGGGAATAACGGCTCAACTCAAAGTTTTTTCACATTGGATCAGATGCCCATTATATAATTTACAACCGCCTTACCACTTTTTGTGGCAGCAATATAGGACTTTAGCATACCTTTAAAGGTATCGTTATTTTTTAAATATTCCACAGTACAGATGACTTCCCCAAGTTTTACTCTATTTTTAGCAAACTCTTCTGAATATCCACTACCCCATTCCTTCAAGTTCACAATCCTGATTACAGGATAGCTGGAGGATTCAACAATCGGTACTTCTATTTCCCATATATGGCAATCTTTCGGGAGTTTGAGAACTTTTCTGATTATCTTTGCATCTTCTCTTAGCTTTTGCGAATGTATCGTTTCCGGTAATTCAAGAATATGGTCTGGTAAATTGTTGTTTATGATGGACAATTGACTCTCAAGGATTTCTGGAGAAAACCCAAATTTATAGAAGACTCTCCCTTCAAGAACTGCCCAATAATCATCTCCAACAAGTTCTCTAATCATAGACTCTATTTCGTCAGCCTTTTCAGGAGCAGAGAGGTCAACCTTAAGTCCAAAGCGCAACACCACTCTCTGTCCATAATCCGGTAATACTATGTATTCCTCAAGTTTTACCCTATAAGAAAAGTTTCTTTCTACCAATCCTGCAAGAGCAGTAATTTTTTCTTTTAACTGGTCGGACAGGGAATAAACAGAATCCGCTTTCATATTCGTTTTTTTATCCTCCCCACACAAGACCGCCAATTTTGCCACCAAATGTTTTCATATATATCCATCCCAATATATTGCGTTCTGTCTTTATAAGATACCAGTTTTGTTCTGGCACATCATCAGAACAATCAGATAAAAGTATCAGTACCTTCTCCCCGGGTTTTGCAACATCCACAACCACCTTACTCCCTCTCTTTGCATATACAGGAAAACCTTTTTCACTTCTCCTTCACATAATTACACACCACTCCTGTTGTCAAAAAGTACCCCTCAACCTTTCCGGAAATTGCAAGACCTTTTATTATCTTTTTCCCGCACTTTTCCTTCCCTCTCTTCTCTATAACAAAAACCCTGTCTCCACCCTTATTTTTGGGAAAATGAACCACGAGATACTCTCTTTCCTTACCCTTATACACATCAAAGGGCGCAATATCTGACCACTTTTTGCTTCCTTCCACATTTATACTTGTACCCAACTGGCTGGTTTCATTACTGAAACTATAATTTGTTTTAAAAAATCCCGTTATAACACCATTATCAATAAACCTACATGTCCCATTTTTATAAAAATCAAAGTATATTTTCCTCTTGCCTGAGGCATTATTTGAATACATGCCTGTATTGAAACCCACAGAGAATGAGGATTCATGCCTGAATTTTTTCTTTCTTGTCAACATTCTCTTAAGAGAATTGTCCTCTTTCAGGTTCACAAATTTAACATTGTTTGCAACTGCCAGCACGTCCCTTACATGGTCCATAAACCCTGTTTGTATATCCGCAAGTTCCTTTTTTGTAAATCCGTTTACATCCCTTATGCAAAACCCGGTGGCTATTAACATTGACCTGTTTTTGTCTTCAATAACAACGACCTGCACTGCTACCGGGGCACTGGCAAAAGTAGAATGCTTTGCATATCCTGAAAAAGCATAGTAAAGGAGTTTATATCCTCTTCGGGTTTTGCTTTCCTTCGACTGTGGCTTATTCCATACAAGACGCCAATCTCTCAAAGAGTTTGGAATGACCATTCTTGCAAAGGGGCCTTTTGCAAAGCGATATATATCAGAAGTAGAAAGTACCTTTGTTGGATATATGATAATCAGCGTGGGGTAATCAAAATAATAATGTTCCTTGCCAAATGACAATACTGTCACCTTTTTATTGTCCTTCTTAAACATTACACCGTTTGGAACTCTCTGGACATTTGCCTTTTTCCAGTCAGCAGGTATCCTTGCATCCACAAAGTAGTATTCAAAATGCCTTGTGGATCCAGATGAGAGAAGTATGAGGTACAAAAATAACTTCATATCAACCTCCTTTCTGTAAAGAATTATATCTTTAGATAGGCGTAAACTAAACCACATACTTTACAACTTCATCCGCTGGATAAAACGCAGAGTATGGTTTAAATTATCGTTGTAAACATGGAGAAAATGCATCAGCATGACATAAGCGGTAAAAAACTCAGTATTGCAATAATACTGAATCTCGTCATTACCCTTGCCCAGGTGATAGGAGGCACTATTGCATCCTCCCTGTCTCTCTTAAGTGATGCACTCCACAACTTCAGTGATGTAATGGCACTTATTATAAGCTGGTTTGCGCACAAGATATCCCACAAAGACGTGGAAATGCAAAAAACTTTTGGCTACAAAAGGGCTGAAATATTAGCCGCACTTTTCAATGCCTCCGTGCTTGTGGGAGTCGGTATATTTTTGATTTATGAGGCTGCTAAAAGGCTTTATCACCCCGAACCCGTTGGCTCTCTCCTCGTTATCATTCTGGGGCTTTTCGGAATAGTTGTAAACGGAGGCACTGTGTTTTTCCTCCATCAGGATGCAAGTAAAAATTTAAATATAAAAGCGGCTTATCTACATCTTCTTGGAGATGTCCTTACCTCAGTAGCTGTTACACTTGGTGGTATCCTGATGCTCCTCTGGAACATATACTATGTAGATGCCCTGATTTCAATAGCAATCGCCCTCTATCTAATTTACGCATCCAGCGGTGTCATAAGGGAATCAATAGATATCCTCATGGAATTTTCACCTTTAAACATAAATGTTGACCGAATAAACAAGCGGTTGTGCAATATCCCTGAAGTGGACAACATACATCATGTACACATATGGAGAGTGGGAGAACACGATATTTTCTTAGAGGCACACATTGATTTTAACGAAAATGTAACACTTGAAAAGGCAACAGAAATTATTGAAAATGTGGAAAAAATCTTGAAAGAAGAATTTGGTATAACCCATTCTACACTGCAACCTGAATTTAAAAGAACGGACAACAAATCCCTCATTAACAAGGAATGCGGGAGGTAACAGATGAAATTACCAGAGGAGTTTAAAAAGGAAAGGGAGTATCTGAATGAACTTGTGAAAAAGTATTCTAACCTTGATATAAAAAGGTTCTATAATCTTGATGGTGCTGCTTATAGAGACGGTAAAATCCCTGTAAAATACAAAGAACTTCTTGGACTTGTGGCTTCAATGGTGTTAAGGTGTGACGATTGTATCAGATATCATTTGATTAGATGTTATGAAGAGGGCATAAGCGATGAAGAACTCACAGAGGCAATGGGCATTGCCCTGATTGTTGGCGGTTCAATTGTTATACCCCATCATAGAAAAGCAGTGGAATTCTGGGATGCACTCAAAAAGGAGGGTAAAAATGATTGACTGGAAAAGAATTGAAAATGACGTTCAGGATATACTTGAACAACCGGGTGATTTGGATACCAAACTTGAGAAGGTGTGCAGATATCTTAAAGAAAATGTAGAACATTATGACTGGGTGGGTTTTACTTTGTTGACCCGCGTAAAAAAGACGAAATTGTGGGAGAGCTTGACATAGATTCTCACAAAAAGGATGCTTTCACAGAAGAGGATAAATACCTGCTTGAAAATATTGCACGTATGGTGGGGGATTTGATGTAATAACCCGGGTAACTTTACTTAATACCCAATTTTTCAATCTTATACCTCAAAACCCTCTCGGATATTCCGAGTCTCTTTGCTGCACGGGATTTTACACCCCCCTCCACCTCAAGGGCTTTCAGTATTAACTCCCTTTCAAGATTTTCAATGGCTCTGTTAAGGTCAAGATTTTCCAGGTCAGAAAGCATAATTGCTTCTTTATCACTCTTAATATCCCTTAAATAATCAGGCAGGTCATCAATACCTATATACTCTCCCTCTGCAAAAACCACGCCTCTGTGCACTATATTCTCAAGTTCTCTGGTATTCCCTGGATAGGGGTATCTGAGTAATATGGAGAGAGCCTCACGGGAAAATCCCTTTATATCCTTTGACTCAACTTCCCTGTATTTCCTCGTAAAATACTCAAGCAGAGGCATTATATCTTCCCGTCTTTCACGGAGTGGAGGTATATGAATATGCACCACATTTATTCTGTAAAACAGGTCCTCCCTGAAACTGCCCTCTTTCACCATCTCCTTTATATCCCTGTTGGTTGCCGTTATAAGTCGGAAATCAATGCGTTTTTCCTTTGTATCACCCAGCGGTGTAATTATGCCTGACTCAAGAGCCTTAAGGAGTTTTACCTGCACGTTAAGTGCGAGTTCGCCTATCTCGTCAAGAAAAAGAGTACCTTTATTTGCAAGTTCCAGAATACCCACCTTATCCTCAACCGCACCGGTAAAGGCACCCTTTCTGTATCCGAAAAGCTCTGCCTCCACAAGTGTTTCCGGAATGGCAGCAACATTCACGTCCACAAAAGGACCATTATGTCGCAAAGAGTGAGAATGGATAAGCCTTGCAAGCAGGCTTTTTCCTGTTCCGCTTTCACCTGTGAGAAGGACAGGTGTCATAGAGGGGGCAATCTTGAGCGCCACCTTAAGTATTTCCTTCATCTTCTGCGACCGGTACACGACCTCAGGTAATTCTACTTCGTCAATATATCCCCTGTCTCTGGCTATTTCTCTTTCAAATACAAATTCTTTTATTATATGCTCAAGTTTACCCTGAAGTTCCTTGAAATCAACTGGTTTTACAAGGTAATCCACGGCTCCGTTCTGCATGGCAGAAACTGCAATCTTAACGTCATTCATAGCAGTTATCATAATACATCTGACATCAGGATACCGGGAGACTATTGTTTTTAATAGTTCTATACCATCTGTATCGGGTAATTTTATATCGAGTAACGCAATCTCTAAAGGAGTATCATTTAAAATATTCAATGCAGCATTACCTGAGGGAGCAGCAAATACCCTGTACCCTGCACCCTCGAGAAATTCCGCAAGAAGCCTTCTCTGGGTATCCTCGTCTTCAACCACGAGAATTTTTATTTCGTTCTTCTGTCCTTTACGCATAACTCCATTATCGTCCCGTCTTTTCCCGTGCTTACTATTTTTACATCACCTCCAAGAGTTCTGGCTATTCTCCGGGCAGTCGCAAGTCCTATGCCCATACCGTAAGTTTTACTCGTATAAAAATGCTCAAAAACTCGCTCTTTCTCCTCTTCTGACATACCAGGACCATTATCTTTGACTCTGAAGCACACCTTTTTCCCATCGCCTGACACTTCTACTTCAAGTTCCGGTGAACCTACTCCCGCATCACGCATTGCTTCAATGGCATTTTTAATTATATTGCTCAATGCATGAACCAGGAGGGACTCGTCAGAGTAAAAATCCTTTATACCAACCTTCTTTACAACCTTTACCGGATAATTTTTTATTCCTTTAAACGACTCAGATATAGCATTTTCGAGCAACTTCTCCACATCTATTTTACCCGTCCTGCTCTGTAAACTCCTCGCTATTGACCCGAACCTTTCAACAATCTCGTTCATCTTCCGGGCTTCAGACGTTATTACATCAATGTACTCATCTTTAAATCCCTTCAATTTAATGAGTTGAAGGGCCATATTCAACGAATTCAGGGGATTTTTCAGCTCATGTGCCATCTGGGCAGAAAGACCGGTAAGTTCTCTAAAATGTGTTGAACGTGCAACCTCTTCTTTGAGTTTAAGCTCCTCTGCAAGGATTCTCCTTTCCATCACAAAATAAAACCAGAATGCACCCATCATCAGTATCAGAACGACTGTTGCGGTGAGAGCTATGTTTTTCCACGAGTTACGCCATATTCTCTCTATGTAGTAGAGGGAATAGCCGCCCACAAGATAATAGTTCTTTTTTACCCGGGCATGAAATTCGATGATGGGATAGTTTGGTGTGTTTATGTAAACATAAGCAAAAGACGTATCAAGTTTTGCCGGGTCAACGGGTAAAAACCCCTCATACGCGGTATACCATACAATCAAACTATCTTCCTCAAGAAGAGCTATGTAGTCAAAATTCCCCGTATCCACAACATCAGCAAAAAGGTTATATATATTATCAGGATTAAGCGTATCCATTTCCCCCAGAACAGAAACAAGCAGGCTCCGTGTTATCATAACATCTTTTTCAGCAATCTCTCTGAGAATCCTTCTGTTATGAACCGCGTTAAATACAAGAAATCCCACGTATAGTACAAACACGAAGATAAAAAGTAAAAATGCACCTAACTTTTGCCACTTACTCCTCAATGTTTCCCTCTCTTCCTCCTTCCTCCCTGTTCCGAAGTTCCTTCCATTGGTCCACTCTCACCACCGTGGTGCATTTCTCCTCCGTCTTCCCATCCGTAATTACGCACCCTGTTTCTGTGCCACAATGGGAAGCCATTTTCTGTTCTAAGAAC
>JALVYB010000062.1 GCA_027038175.1 Caldifarciminota bacterium
GGAATTACCACTTGTTGTCGGGCTAAACAGGATTGTTGTTAAATCCATTGACCATGTGGGTAATGTCACAACGTTTGAGGACACTATAAATTACATAGTACCTGAGGTGTCTGATGTTGTAGGACCTAATGGAGACACAGTAAAGGCACCAGATGGCACAATGCTAATAATACCAGCCGGGGCACTTCTTGAAAATACCGAGATAAAGATTAAGACGATTCCACCTTCACTCCTTCCGCCTCCACTTGACACCGGTGTTGTGATTATAAAAGCCGGCCACGAGATTACTCCTCATGGTATAGACTTTCATGTGCCGGTCACTTTAGTCCTTCCTTACACCACCTATGACCTTGATCCAGATCATGATGGAGTTATGAATTACAGTCCTGATTCCCTGACGGTATTCTACTACGATGAAAATGATTGGGTTAAAGTAGGAGAGGCTGAAATTGACACGGTCAATAGAACAGTGAGCGTGACCATTAATCATCTTTCCACATTTGCCCTTGGAATTGATAGGAGATTACCGCCACAGAACGTGCTTGTTTACCTTACAAGAAACCCGTTCAGATTAAGTGAGGGAACCACAATTGTTTATCAGGTTCCAGCACCAGGTAAAATTACCGTTAAAGTTTACGACCTTAATGGTGACCTCATAAGAACGCTAACTGACAATCAAGAAGTCCCGAGGGCGGGTGAGTACTCAATCAAGTGGTATGGTGGTTCTGATAGCGATAAGTTCCATGGAAGTGGGCTTTATATATACGTATTACAGTACGAGTCTGACGATGGCACTGTAAAAGAAACCATCAAGAAACCCATTGGAATAATAAAGTAGGAGGTGGATGATGAAGAAGATAATTGCGATTTTGATAGGAGTAAGTTTCCTTGGTGCATCTCCAGTAGAGATAGGTATAGGAGCGAGAGAGCAGGGTATGGGGGGAGCCTGTGTGGCTCTCTCCCAGGATGCTATGAGTGTCTACTGGAACCCTGCCGGACTTTCAGATGTAACCTCACCTCAAATGGTTGCAACTCACTGGATGTGGCAGGATATAAAAGATGTAATGGTTGAATATCTCTCCTTTGCTCATTCTCTGGAACTTGTTGAAGGCTCCAGACTTGGTGTAGGACTGGCACTTCTCTCAAGATGGGCTAAATTGGAACAGGGGAATCCTGGCTATGATATGAACACTTCAAGTTTATTTACGGATAATACCTTTGAGGTATCGGCTGCTTTCTCCATTTACAGTTATCTAAAGGTTGGTCTTACACTCGATAGACACTGGATAACTTCAGAACTCGGCGGCAAGAGTGGGCTTGGCTTTAACCTTGGTCTTAGAGGAGAACTTTACGGTGACGATAACTATCACGTTTACTATGGCTTTCTTGTAAGAAATATAATGGCAGGCTACGGAGATGAAAAGACCTATCCACAGGGGAGGATAGGATTTGGATTCGTAGGATTTCCGATTATAGAGAATGGAAAGGTAGTAGAGCACTATCTCAAAGTGGCTGTGGACCTTGCAGAAAAAGACGACATAAACGGGAATTCAGGGCTGAATTTCCATTACTATGCTGGTATTGAGGTGACACCTGTGAAATATGTTTCACTCAGAGCGGGATATAATGACCTTTACCAGTATTCTGGGGGGATTGGAGTGAGATATTCCCATTTTGGTGTTGATTATTCGTACAGTGGTGGCTATGATGTATTCGGAGATGCTCATAGAGTTGCATTGAGATATTATTTCTAACAGCATCCATATTTTACTGACATATAAAGGGGAGCATAATGCTCCCCTTTATTATTTTTCCTGAAATTACAGCCTACTACTTGACAATTAGGCCATTATCCATTATTTTATATACACAACAAAAGGAGGAGTTACCATTTTTCTAAGTGACGATTGGTGGAAACAAATGAAAAAAGAGGCTCCTACAAAGAGGGGAGGCCTTGAGGGGAAAAGAACTGAGAAAAAAGAAGCAGGAAAGATAGGAGGTTTTGGTACTGGAATTACTTCAGAAAATGCGCCATGGAAGGCAGGCTTGAAGGCCTCAAAGGCTTCCCTTCAGGCAATTGGTGGTATAAAACCGGATCTCAGTTTTGCTGCTGTGGCAGGTGATTACAATATCCCTCCTGTGATAAAAGGAATTACAAAGGGAAATGGTGGTGCTCCGGTGGTTGGTGTAGTTACGCATGGCTTTGTTTTTACTGAAGACGATGTTGTAGACAAAGGAATTGCCGTATCATCCGTGTCCATTGAATCAATTAAATTTCAGACCGGTCTCGGACAGGGCCTCTCCAAAGATATGGGACAGGCAATAGGGGATGCTGTTACGCCAATTCTTGATCAGGTGGTTACAAAGAAGGCTGAAGGCTATGAGTATTTGACGTTATTTTTCGTAGTAGATGCAGTTAGAAATGGAGACTTACTGCTCAGTCAGTTTGTTAAAATTCTTGATGAAAAGGATGAATTTGTACCGTTTATAGGTGCTGTTCTTGATATTACAGGTAAGGTGGCAGAAGGGAGTGGAATTATTTATCTTGACAATGTTTACACTGACTCTATTTTAGTAATAGGTATGTTTTCCCGTTCTCCCATTACTTCGGGGTATGGTCATGGACTTTATCCACTTGTGCCCAAGAGGGCTACCAGTGTGTCAGGTGATGTTATAGTGGAACTTGATGGCAAACCTGCTTATGATGTCTGGAAGGATTACCTTATCAGAAAAGGGTATGACGGCCAGGACATTGATAATAACCCCGGGAATTATCTGTCAAGATTCCTGTTTGGTATACCTGATCCCTCATCTCCAAGGCATCCCAAGGTTAGAATGGCGCTTGGAATAACTGAGGATGGTGGAATTAAATTAAGCGGACTTGTTAAGGAAAACTCTACAGTATGGTTCATGGAGGCCCGTAAGGAGAGAATGATTGATTCTGCAGGTAATTCAGTTATAAAGGCAATAGAGGATTTAAAGGATGCAAGACCTGCAGGTGCAATGATACTATCCAGTCTTGTGCGATATCTTAATATGAAAGAGGATTACTTTGAAGAGATAAATGCTATGCAGAGAAAACTGGGAATACCGCTTATAGGATTTAATTCAGCGGGTGAATTTTATAGACCAACATCTACAATGAGGTGGTATCATAACAGTTCAGTAATAACGGTGGTTGTTCCTGAATGAGGGAATTCCCTGTAAATTTTTATAAACAACTCATCAACAAACTGGAATTACCAGTTATTGTTTTTGACAGCCAGTTTAATATACAGTTTGTTAATAAGGCAATTGAGAAATTCGGATATGAGGCGGAAATGCTTTCCGGCAAGCCGCTTCTCAAGATGTTTCCAGCACATTCCAGAGTCCATGTGAAGAAAAAGATTCAAGAACTCAAAAGGCACATAGTTTTCAGAACAAAGATATTGACTTTTGAAGGTGTTAGTCTTGATGTGGAGTTATCTGTGGACATGCTAAAGACCGGGCAGAGGAACTATTATTTAATGGAGTTGAACGAGGTTAATGAGAAGTCTATAGGTGAAAAAGCAATAAATCTCATTAATTCCGGCATTCTTATAGTAGATGGGGAAGGAAGGATAGTATTTCGCAACTCTTTTGTAAAGCATCTTTTTGGTGAAAGGAAAATGTATCATATTACAAATTTACCCAAAAAAGTGGCGGATGGCTTACAGAAGGCTATAGAAAAGGACCTATCAACAGGGGAATTTGAGCTTGACGGTGGCAAATTTGTTGGCTTCCAGAAAGAAAATTATGAAGAAAATGAAAGGAAGTTGTACTTATTTCATTTGAAGGATATTACGGAGAAGAAATTGATGGAGAGGGCGATGAAAACCTTCGATAAAATCTCCTCTCTTGACTCTCTCGCCACAGGTCTTGCACATGAAATAAAGAACCCTCTTGCAGGGATGAAACTCATGGCTCAACGCCTTGATAGAGAACTTGAACGAAACGGGGATGAGAAAAACAGGGAATATATAAAGAGAATAGTTAAACAAATTGACAGGATTGACCATTTAATAAGAACTCTGTTTTCTCAGGTTAAACAGCATACCGTAGAGTTTGATACATTTGATATAGGGAAAGTCATTGAGGATATACGGCAGTTTCATGAAAATGAACTTGTTAGAAACGGTATTTATTTTAAATTAAAGGTTAAAACAGACCCTTATGTTATTGCAGATCCCAACCAGATACACAATGTGTTTTCAAATCTTATTTTAAATGCAGTGGATGCACTTAAGCAGGTAAAAGGTGAACGCAGGATAGAGGTAGTTATAAGGGACTCAAATTTGAGTTGCCCTATATGCGGTTCTCCATTTAAAGCCATAGATGTTATTGATACAGGAAAGGGAATAAAAAGAGAGAATCTTCCCAAACTGTTTTATCCATTTTTCACGACCAAGCCTGAAGGTACAGGACTTGGACTCTTTCTTGTGCAGAAGCTCATAAAAGAAAATAAGGGTTTAATAAATGTTGAAAGTGAACTTGGGAAAGGAACAACTTTTACAGTTTATTTGCATTCAATTGAAGCAAAAAACAAAGGATGTTTTTCTAAATGATAGGAGGTGAATAATATGCCAAAAGTTTTGATAGTGGATGATGAAGAGGATATTTTATGGGGACTTTCTGAAGAACTATCAAGAAATGGAATAGATGTTGATACCGCATCCAATGGTCAGGAAGCCTTTGATAAAATTAAGGAAAACGATTACGATTTTTTAATTACTGATATTAGAATGCCAGGTATGTCTGGTTCTGAACTTTTGCTTAAATCCAAAAATCTAAGACCAGACCTTAAAGTTGTGGTTATGACCGCGTATGGTTCTGATGAATTAAAACAGGAAGTACTGTCACACGGAGCAATAAGTTATCTTGAGAAGCCTTTTGATTTTGAGCAGTTACTTGAACTCATAAAGGAAAAAGGCAAAAAGGTTGATGAAACCATCTCTAAACTCAGCCTCAATCAATTTATGCAACTTGTGTCAATGGAAGGGCAATCCTGTATAGTAACCGTAAAAACTGATGAGGGGGAGGGAAAAGTCTATTTTATTGATGGGGAAGTCGTTAACGCAGAGTTCCAAAATTTCTCAGGGGAAGAGGCCTTCATCAAATTAATGAGATTCCAGAATCCTGCTTTTGACGTTGAGTGGGGAGTTCCACAGACCAAGAGATTAATAGAAAAACCTCTTCACGCCTTGCTCCTTGCAGCAGTGGCAAAGAAGGAAGAAGAAGCAGCTGGAGTTAAAGATGAAAGCGAGTTGAATGAGGAAGAGGTTGACCTGTCTGCTTTATCCGAGTTGTTTGGTGAGGATGAAGGTGTTGCCGAGGAATCAGTTGAAGAGAAAGTGGAAGAGGAGAAGGGAGCGGAAGAAGAAGTGTCAGAAGAAAGCGGTATGGAACTGGACCTTGAATCTCTCTCTTTTGGAGAGGATGAAGTAGTTGAGGAAGAAGTTTCAGAGGAAAAACCTGAGGAAGAGGTTATTGAGGAGGCACAGGAGGAAGTGCAGGAAGGTGCAGGAGAGGAAGAAGTTAAAGAAGAGGAGGTTCCTGCAGAAGAAGAGGAGTTTTCCCTTGAGAATCTCGAGAGTATGCTTGAGGAAGAAGTAGAGGAAGAAGTTTCAGAGGAAAAACCTGAGGAAGAGGTTGTTGAGGAAGCACAAGAGGAAGTACAGGAAGGTGCAGCAGAGGAAGAGATTAAGGAAGAGGAAGTTACTGCAGAGGAAGAAGTTAAGGAAGAGGTCTCAGAGGAAATTAAGGAAGAGGAAGTCCCAGTAGCAGAAGAAGTTAAGGCTGAGGAAGAGACCCCTCAAGAGGAAGAGGTTGTTGAAGAGGAAATAGAAGAAGTCGCAGAGGAAGAGCAGCAGGTGAAGGCTGAAGAGAAGCCTGAAGAAGAGGTTCAGCCGGCTGAAGAGAAAGAAGAGGCTCCAGAGGGAGAAGTAAAAGAAGAGGTAGTGAAGGAGGAGGCCCCACAAAAAGGTGCACCAGTTATTTCAGAGGATAAGATTCCTCAAGTAGAAGAAGTCTTAAGGAAAATCGTGGCTCTTACCACTGATATACACGCCGGCTTTGTTGCCGACATTAATGGCAATCTTGTGGCTTCTCAATTCAGAAGTGGAAATGTCAAGGGAGATGACCTCGGGTATCTTGGCGAGTATATTGGGATGATTGTTGAAATTCTAAAACAGGTTTCAGGTGAGGATGTGGAGGATGTAACCATTGCTTTAAAGAGTGAAAATGTTATTGCAGCACCTGCGCTTGGAGGAAACGTAATTATACTTGTCGCAACTGCAAAGAGAACAATGAAACTCGCTCTTATAAAGGTAGAATTAAAGAAAGCAGTGGCAAAACTAAACGAGGAACTCTCTTAACAGTTTTCCTGTTTGAAGGAACGTTTTGATAACATTATCATATAGGATAGCAAACAAAGAGGCATATAGTGGTAATAGACTTTAAAAACAAAGAGATCAAATTCAAAATTGTGTATTATGGTCCCGGTCTCAGTGGTAAGACCACTAACATAAAATATATTTTCAAAAAATTTATGGGACCCAAGGGAAAATTGTTGAGTGTTGACACAAAAGGGGAGAGGACCCTGTTTTTTGATCTTTTGCCTCTTGAGATAAACCTTGTTAAGGGATTTAAGACGAGATTTTTCCTGTATACGGTACCCGGTCAGGTATTCTATAAAACTGCAAGAAAACTCGTTTTAAGAGGTGCTGATTGTGTTGTATTTGTGGCAGATTCATCCAGAAAGAGAATGGAAGAAAATAAAGAACTCTACAAAGAGATGCATGAAAATCTAAAGATGTTCGGATTGTCTGACGGTAATAAGATACCGATAATTGTTCAGTACAATAAAAGAGATCTTCCTGACAAGGTTCCTATAGAGGAACTTGAAAGAGAAGTAAATATTTATCATTATCCCTATATCCTGGCTATTGCTTATCAGGGCAAGGGAGTTATGAAAACTCTTGAAATGGCCATTAAGCTCATAGTAAAGGAACATATTAAAAAACAAAAAGCCAGAGCAAAACATTAATCTACAAGGGAGTATAATTCAGTTCGTGGATAAAGTCCTTTCTGAATCATAATTTTAATAAAATCACCTGTTACGAAAAATGAACCTGTTATAGCCACTAAATCTGCGTTTAAAATAGCATATTCCAGTGCCCTGTCCTTTTCCATGATAAAGCCAGGCTTTGAAGAGATTTTTTTGAAACTTTCATAGATGAACTCAGGGTTTTCTGATCTTGGAACATCTGCTTTTACAAATATAAATACATCAAAAATGTCCTCAAGCATTCTTAAAGATTCCTCTATATTTTTGTCTTTCATCATGCCGAAAATAAGGATTCTGCCTTTTTTTATGTGACCAAAGTAGAATTCCATTTCCCTTTTAAAGTTGAGTATTGACATCGGGTTATGGC
The DNA here is from genome assembly GCA_027038175.1 of Caldifarciminota bacterium. Classification (GTDB taxonomy): domain Bacteria; phylum Hydrothermota; class Hydrothermia; order UBA1063; family CAJXJZ01; genus CAJXJZ01. Next base: position 7,452 of record JALVYB010000062.1, read on the forward strand.
TTCCGTCAATAATAACAGGTGGATTATTCAGAGCCATTTGAAATCTGGCAGGTAAAAACAATCCATCAAGATTACAGTCTTTGGCTCCCATTAACTTTGCTGCTATGCAGGCAAGTACTGCGCTCTTTACGAGAAATCTGCCTATTTGAGGGATGTATATATGTATTTTCCCAACTTCAGTGGAATCGAGTAACACTTCAGTGTGGTCGGAAAAATACTGTACATCAATAATCCTGTAATCATGTCCCTCTGTAATGGTTTTAATGTTCCTTTTCTTTGAAATATTTGAGATTATGTATTCTGCTACAGGATGCTGTTTGTTTGTCACAAGAGTTAAATTCTCTGAGCCACATAGTTTCTCAAAGGATATATCGAAAAGCGTCTGTCCAAGAATTTTCGTGTGATCAAAGCCTATTTCTGTAAGTATATGTAAATTTGATGGAATAAGACGTGTTGCATCAAGTCTTCCGCCGAGCCCGGCTTCAAACACGCTGGCTTTTAAGTTCTTTTTTACAAAATACATTATGGAAAGTAATGTCAGGACCTCGAAATACGTCCTGAATCCTTTTCTACTATCGAGTTTCTGGAAGATTTTCCCTATGATTGTTGCGAAATCTGTTTTTGATATAAACGATTTATTGCCTTTTATGCGTTCTCTTACGGAAAATAGGTGTGGAGAAGTAAAAAGACCTGTGAAAATATTCTCATTGTTTAATATAGTATGCAACATCATACTGGTTGACCCTTTTCCTTTTGTACCCTTTACAACTACGGTATTTTTAAGTTTTTCTTGAGGGTGATTGAATTCAGATAAAAGGTTTAGAAAACTTAAAAGGGATTTTGGGCCCCTGTTAGGGGTTTTCTCATAGTTGATTAATGAAAAGAGCCTTCTTTCTGCAGTTTTGTAATCCATTGATGCGCTCTTCTCAACACTTCAATCATATTAGGAAATCCAATTGCCCTTTCTGCAGTGCGGTATTTAAACCAATCATATTTAAGGTGTTCCTTTGATATTTTTACCGGTACGTCTCGTTTAAGCCTTGCTAAAAAATAGATATTCTTTTTGCTTACAGGTTCCCCATCTTTGAAGAATATATAAGACGTGTAATCTTCAAACCCCGGTATGATTTCGATATCATCTTTTGTGATACCTGTTTCTTCCTTCAGTTCCCTTAAAGCCGCTTCTATGGGAGATTCGGTTGCTTCTATATGTCCCTTTGGAAAACTCCAGTGCGTGGGATGCCGTAAAAGAAGATAAAAAACCTCTTCGTCCTTTATTTTAAATATGATAAACCCAGCAGAGGTTTCCTCATTCAATCTTTATCCTCTCCCTTGCTATTTTAATTCTTGATAGAACTTTTTCTTTCCCGAGAACCTCCATGAGTTCGAATAGACCTGGTCCTATTGTTTTACCAGTAAGAGCCACTCTTAAAGGATGAATAATTTTGGCAGGTTTTATATTTTGTTCTTCTGCAAAGGACCTTATCGTGTGTTCAATATTTTCCACATTGAAAGGCTCGGTTGCCTCAAGTTTAGTAGCTATTTTGTCAAGCAAATCAAAGACCTCAGGTGATTTAAAATGTTTTCTTATGCCCTTTTCCTCGTATTCAAAATCATCTTTAAAGAAGTATTCACTGAATGGTGGAAATTCTGATAAAGTTTTAATCCGTTCTTTAAAGAGAGGTATAATTTTCCTTAATATATCACGCGTTTTTTCATCTTTTACAAGCCCGTATTCTTCAAAGAAAGGCAAAGACAGTTCAAAAAGTTCTTCATCTGTCTTTTTCCTGATATAAACAGAGTTCATCCAGTATAGTTTCTTATAGTCAAATACAGAGCCTCTTTTTCCTATTTTTTTAATATCAAAGAGTTCAATCATTTCTTGAAGAGTCATTATTTCAATATCATTTCCAGGTGACCACCCAAGAAGTGCAAGATAGTTAATCAGTGCTTCTGGAAGTATCCCGAGTTTTTTAAATTCTCTTACTGATGTTGCACCATGCCTTTTTGAGAGTTTTCCCTTCCCATCTGGAGCGAGAATAACAGGTAAATGCACAAATTTCGGTGGTTCCCATCCGAAAGCGTTGTACAAAATCACATGGTATGGTGTAGATGGTATCCACTCGTCGGCTCTCATGACATGTGTTACACCCATCATGTGGTCATCTATTACGTTGGCTAAGTGATAGGTTGGATAACCATCTGACTTAAGAAGTATAAGGTCTTCAAGCTCGGAGTTTTTGACCGTTATATCACCATGAATTTCATCATGGAATGTCGTCTCACCCGAAAGTGGTACTTTAAGTCTAATAACATAAGGTTTACCTTCTTCTTCCAGTTTTTTAACTTCTTCTGCGCTTAAATTTCTGCACTTTCTATCGTACCCGGGTTTTAATCCCATTTTTCTCTGTTCTTCACGGAGCTTTTTCAACCTCTCGGGAGTGCAGAAACATTTATATGCCTTACCCTCTTCTACGAGTTTATGTGCCAGTTCTCTGTATATTTCTGTTCTTTCTGATTGATAGACGGGGCCTTCGTCCCATTTAAGTCCGAGCCATTTGAGGGATTCCTGAATATCTTCAACTGAGTCTGGAACATATCTTGTTCTATCAGTGTCTTCGATCCTGAGGAGAAACGTTCCATTGTTTTTGCGGGCGAATAGCCAGTTGTAGAGGGCTGTTCTTGCTCCTCCAACATGAAGGTATCCTGTGGGGGATGGTGCAAATCTCACTTTTACCATGTCATATAGTTTAATGGAAATCCCTTGAACTGCAAAGTTCTATTAATTACTCGTAAAAAATATTTACAAGGTTTGAGGTGCTGTTGGAATAAGCCTCTTTAGAGTTCTTATAATAGATTTCAAGATATGTGTTGAACATTAGAAAGGGCGTTTCACCAAAGGCATTCTTTATCTGATTAATGTCATTTACGTAGTCGTTTTTCATCCTTATGAGTCTGAAAATAGATGAAAAAACAAATCCACCTTTCACATTACCGTTTAAAGTGGCATTTTTTATTTGGGATGTAGCCTCTACCATCTTTGTTTTATCTGCATACATTACCCATATAGTGCTGCCTTTAGGGATGTCACCATTAAATAAAAGTCCATTGTCTTCTGTATGCTTTAAGGCAATGCGTATCTCCGGTTTTCTCGGATTTCGTGGGTTGGGAAATCCGAATTGGTATGTTGCAAATATGTATGGAAGGTCCTTTAAAAGTTCGCCTTCAGAAACACCTTTTTTCATTATATATTCTTTGTATGCAGTGAAGGCTGGTTTTCCATTGAGTTTTAACGCCACATTTTCACTTGCATCTGTTATTTTAAATGGTATAAGGGGATGTAACCCAAGAGAAATGCTGTTTTTTACTTTAAATTTTGAAAAGAGCGATACAAATATAAACCCGTTTATTATCTTGTTTATGTTCTTTCCTCTTCCGTATATAAGATAGGTTTGTTTTAACTGGTTATCGGGATGAAGTATTACCCCTGTAAGGGGAGTGTTATAAAGTCCAATTCTGTCTATTTCTTTTTCGTATGTATTGATAATCTCGTGTCCATTCTGAAAAGAATCCCAGAAGGCAATGTTCTGCATGCTCGGAAATTTGGATGAATATTTGCTTGACGTTTCTGAGAAACTTTTCACAGCCGACGGTATACCATCAGGTATTTTATGCTCTCGAGATGTTGCAGGGAGCCATATAGAGGTTCTGAAAAACTCTCTTGAAAAGGCAATGATACCAATGCCTGATTTTGGAACCAGAGTATTTCCAGTGGCTATAAGTCCTCTCGTTTTCAGCCCTATTACATGTGATTTTGGAAAGAGGTTACATATATGGGTTACGATTTTCTCAATATCGAGTTGTAATGAACTCGTTACTATAATTAGTTCAGGCGTGCCATGGCTTATATCTTCAAAATAGTTTTTTGTTGTTTCTTCGTCGGGAGTAGCGAGGGTTGATACAGCGAGTGTATAAATCGGGGGTATTGGAGCCTTCGTTTTATGCCCTTTTGAGAATTTATCAAAGAATCCCATTGTCCTACATTATATGCGAATGTTCTCGTATTTGCAACTCAGCGAATGCGTGGAGGGATTGATTTTGAGCGCTTATTGATGGTAAGAATGGAAAGAGGAACAAGTGAAAAATCACCGTATTTGTCATATAAACTCATCAGAGTATCGGATACATCTTTTTTTTGAAAAATGGAACTTGTATGATAGCGAGGAATTATATTATAAAGTGTAACACCAATAAGACGTACGGGTTTGTGTATTTGTATTTTATTAAAAACCCATACGGCATGTTGGTAAATCTCCTCGTATGTGAATATTGGGTGGGTAAAAGTATGGCGTTTGGATACTCTGGTAAAGTCGTTGAATTTTAACTCTATGGCTATGCCCAACCCCATTTTATTCATTCTATGTGCTCTTCTGAATACCTTTATTGAAAGATAGAGCAGATAACTTTTCAAAAGTTCTATGTTTTTCGTTGCTTCTGGTAGGGTTTCTGAGTGCCCTATTGATTTTATCAGTTCAAAGTCTTCTGGTTCAAAATATCCTGCATCTATTCCGTATGACATCTTTTTGAACCATACTCCTCTTATACCAACGAGTTTTGTAAGAGTCTCCACTGGAATGCTCTGGAGGTCTTTTCCTTTTAATATGTTATGTTTTTTGAGTATTTGTGCGGTTTTTTCTCCTATACCCGGTATATCATCTATGTCAAGTTCTGCCATAAACTTTATGGTGTCCTCGTCTTTTACCATGCCTATTCCATCTGGTTTTGATTTTTTACACACAGCCTTTGCTACAATGCGTGACTTACCTATCCCTATTGTAGATGGAAGTTTAAAATATTCTCTTATGTGTTTTTTAATCTTCTCCGCTAAATCTATTGGGTTCTTTTTGAAATATGAAATATCAAGGTATGCCTCATCTATTGAACTTACCTCTACATGTGGAGAAAAAAGGTTTAGCGAGTTCATGATTTCCTCCGATATGCTTGCATATTTTGCGATATTGGCTTCAATGCAAACTATATCTGGGTACAACGCTTTTGCAAGGTAGAATGGCATTCCAGAATGTATCCCGTATTTTCGTGCCGTGTAGGAAGCAGATGCGACAACGCTTTTATTCTTATACCCTGTACACACGACAACTGGTTTATTTTTAAGATACGGCCTTGATGCTATTTCGCATGATACAAAGAAGGAGTCCATATCAATGTGTAAGAACTTCATTGTAAATCTTCAAAGATATCCTCAATCTTCCATATATTGTCAGGCACAGAATAGGAAAGTATAAACCCGTTCAATCCATCTGTTATTGAAAAATAAGTGATGATATTTTCTCCAGATCTTTCTCTCCACACATGCCTTACCTCTTTTGTTTTAAACACCACGCCTCTATATTTTATGTAACGTGGTATAATTCGGCCATCTGGATAAAAAGTAGCATGAACCACAGGATATCTGCCCTGCCTTACTTTCATATCTTTTTTAGAACGAGAACGGCTTTACCGATTATTTCTACTTCGTCTGATGAGGTTGCTCTTATAATTGGGTACTCAGGATTTTCGGGCTTCAGAACGAGTTCTTGTTCTGATTTTTTCATAAGTGTTTTGAGTGTTACTTCGCCATTTATCTTTACAAGAACAATGTCACCTATTTGTACATCGTTGCCACCTTCTTTTATAACCACGAGGTCTCCATTGTCTATACCACGTAGAATCATGCTATCACCTGTAACTCTTACAATAAAATGCTTACCCCTGCCTGTTAATTTTTCATCAATGACGTATGATTCTATATAGTTTTCCTCCACATTTATTGGAGACCCTGCTGCACTCAGACCTATAAGGGGCAGTCCGCTTTTTTCTCTTATGGATATGCTACGTGCTTTACCTGGTTCTAATGTTATATACCCTTTCTTTTCAAGAGATATAAGATGTGCTTTAACACCGCGTGGGGTTTTAATACCGAGTGCCACGGCTATCTCCCTTAGAGTAGGGGAGTAGCCGTGTTCTCTTATGTATCCCCTTATAAAATCCAGTACCATTTTTTGCCGCTCAGTCAGAGTTATAGTATACATTTGTATACTATTATGGAGCATTGGGGATGAATTGTCAAGTAGGCTATTTTTGTTGCACATTATTTTAGTTTTCTCAATCTTTATGCCTTGCTTTATAATACTAATATGAGATTGGCAATAGTTTTACTTGGGATTCTGCTTGTTGCTGGTTGTGGAAAAGAGGAGTATTTCGGGAATTTCTTACCATTTGCAACGGGTAATGTATGGACGTTCGAAGATGAAAATGGCAATCGTGCTGAGATAAGTATTTATGGTGACTCATTAAGCGGTTACAAAGACACAATATTTAAGGTGTTTTTTCTTGGTAATAATATGGATTTTCTTAAAACCCCAAACTATGTTTCATGGAGATGGTATAGAACAATAGTTGTTAACGATAAGGAGATTGAACTGGAAAATAAATATTATCCATTTTTTGAGATGCCTTTTATATCTGGAGAAAAAAGAACAATTGAAAATAATGCATTTTTCAGTGATGAGGATGTCTATTACCACAATATGTATTCATATGAGTTTGATGAAAATGAAAATGCGGTTAATATCACAATAAACTCGAGGTACTATACTGTTATAGAGGGTGATACAACCCATCATGAAGTATCCTATATTTTCACTGTGGTGAGGGATACAGGGTTTAAAGAAATTACATACATAGAGGATACAACTATCCATCATTTCAGTCTTGTTGGTTTTCAGGGAGGTTGAAGTGTTAGTGGCTTCATTAATGGTAATAGCAGGTCTTTTATTTTTATACGCTGGTTCTGAAGGGTTTGTTAAAGGAGCAACAAGTCTTGCAAGAAGGACTGGTATTCGTGAGTATGCCATAGGTGCTACTGTGGTGGCATTTGGAACGAGTTTACCTGAACTTGTAACCGGAATATATGCAGCGTATGCAGGTAAAATGGATATCTCTGTGTCCAATGTAATAGGCTCAAATATTTTTAATATAGGGTTTGCCCTTGGAGTATCTGCCGCATTGTTTGGTGTAAAAACAGAGAGGCAAATATTCCATATAGACATTCCCCCTCTCATGGTTTCAATTATTCTTTTGTTCTTACTTGCTGCAGATGGAAATATCTCAAGGCTTGATGGTTTATTTCTCCTTTTATCCTTTGGGGCTTTTACGTTTCGTCTTTTAAGGGATAGAGAAAGCGTTGATATGGATGAAATTCCAAAGGAAACGTATTCAATACCAGTTGCTTTGTTAATCATAGTGGTTGCAATTCTTTTGCTTCATCTTGGAGCAAGATGGGTTGTTGGTGGCGGAGTTACGCTTGCTCGCCATTTTGGGGTAAGTGAGTGGATTATAGGTGCCACAGTTGTGGCAATAGGAACAAGTACTCCTGAGTTCTTTACTTCCCTTGCTGCCCTCCGTCATGGAAGAGATGAACTGTCTGTTGGCAACGTTATTGGGTCAAATATCACAAATATTTTCCTGGTTTTAGGTGCTGCGGCTTTAACCAGACCTCTTCCTGTATCTCATGTGGCATTGTACTTTGATTTTGTTTCAATGTTCTTCTTCTCAATTTTGCTTGCTTTTATGATCTCTGATAGAAGAGTCAGCAGGGAATCAGGTGTATGGCTGGTTTTACTCATGTTGGCCTATATACTGGGAATGATAAGACTTCATTGATATGAAATGTGACCTTCATATACACACCTATTTTTCTGATGGGAAATATTCCCCCGAAAAGGTTGTAAAATTTGCTTATGATGTCGGGCTTTCTCACATTGCCATCACTGACCATGATACGGTTTGTGGAGTGGAGGAGGGAATAATCTCGGGCAAAAAACTCGGTGTTGAGGTAATTCCGGGCATTGAGTTTTCTTCTGTATTTGAAGGACATGATGTTCACATATTGGGGTATTTTATTGAGTATACGTCAAAAAAGGTCAAAGACTTTCTTTCCGATCTCAAGCAAAAGAGAGAAAGTAGAGCCAGATTAATGGTTGAAAAACTCAATGATATGGGCTATAGCATTGATTTTGAAAGGGTCAAGGAGATCGCTCAGGATGGCGCGCTTGGAAGACCACATATTGCGCGGGCATTATATGAAAAAGGATACACTGCGACCCAGGAAGAGGCCTTTTATGGTCTTATTGGTAATGAGGACCCTGCATATGTCCCAAAGTATGAAATAAGCGTAAAGGATGCCATAAATTTTTTAAAAGATAGTGGAGCAGTTGTTGTTCTTGCTCATCCAGGTCTTCTACCTGATAGAGATTTTGCCCTTCGGGTGTTAAGGCATGAATTTGATGGGGTTGAGGTATATCATCCAAAGCATTCAGAAGGCGATATAGAGTTTTTTCATGATTATGCATTAAAGCACAATCTTATAATCACAGGGGGTTCCGATTTTCACTGGTATACTTCAGATGTGAGGGTGGGGGTAATGGAATTTGAATGCAGCAAAACAATTAACGCTTTGTATGAGAAAAGGAGAGAGGGGAATGTTAAACAAACCCGTTGAACTTTACAGGGATACCCTTAGAATTATTGACCAGTCAAGACTCCCGGACCTTATGCGATATGAATATATCTATACTCTCAGCGAGGGAGTTAAAGCAATTTCAGAACTCAAAGTGAGAGGCGCACCTCTCATAGCCATTTTTGCCTCTTATCTCGTCGCTATGCTTGCGATTCGTTCAAAGGAGAGAAACTTTAAAAGGTTGAAAAACAGACTTCTGAAAGCCATTGATAAGATTGAGAACACGAGGCCTACTGCCGTCAATCTATTCAAAGCAATGAGAGAAATGCGGGATGTCATTCAAAAAGCGGAAGATAGAGAACATCTCATAAAAGATTTAAGGGAAAAGGCAGAAGAACTTGATAGAAAAGAATCAATGAATTGTGAAAAGATTGCAGAATATGGCCTCTCCCTTTTTGAAAAAGGAAAGAAATACAGGATAATGACAATCTGCAATACTGGGTATTTTGCTACAAATCACATAGGCACTGCACTGGGCATTATATATAAATTACATGAAAAAGGAATGCTTGAGAGAGTATATGTGCCTGAGACAAGGCCCCTCCTTCAGGGAGCAAGATTAACCATGTGGGAATTATCCCAGAACAGCGTGCCTGCAGTTTTAATTACTGATAACGCAACGGGTTTTGTAATTGAAAAAGAAAAGATAGATGCAATAATAGTTGGAGCAGATAGAATTGCTAAGAATGGAGACACAGCAAACAAGATAGGGACTTTAAATCTTGCTATCCTTGCAAACCATTTTGACATTCCCTTTTATGTGGCAGCACCATTTACATCGGTAGATGTGAATATTAGTTCCGGTCTGGAAATTCCTATTGAAAAAAGGAGTGAAGATGAAGTAAAATGGGTAAGGAAATGTCTTATTACCAAGGAGGATGCGAGGGCGCTCAATTATGCTTTTGATGTCACGCCCAATTTTTTAATTAGTGGAATAATAACAGATAGAGGTATTTTTAGAAAGCCTTATAACCTCACTTAAAATATTTTTCAAGCATAATGCCTGTGGTTGCCCCTAAAATATCCCAGAATAGGTCTTTTTTGCTGAACTTGGTTTTTTTGACTTTGAGGTCGTATATTTCTTTTGCAACCCCCAGTGCTGCGGTAAATAAGAACGCCTTTTTTGTATCGTTTGTTTTTATATAAGCCACCTCTGCTATGATGCAGGATGTCCCAAAATGTTTTGTTTTATCTTTCCCAATGAACGGGTCATAGAGAAGCGGTAGTATGAGCAAAACTTTAAGAGTCATTTGGAAGAGTGTCCACCATCAAACGCCACATATTTGGAAAGAAGTTTTAAGGTTATTTTGCTGTCTTCAAGGATATTGTTTAATGGAGTTATGTTTTTATCATTGGCATCTTCAGGATGAATTTCAACGATCTTTATTGTGGTTTCATTTTCTCCAGCACTTTGTAAAATTTCACCCTTAGGATTTACAATCTGGCTTTTTCCTGTGAATTTTACTCCATCTTCTTCTCCAAATCTATTGGCTGTTATAGAGAAAACCCTGTTTTCAATGCTTCGTATTCTCATACCTGCCTGTCCAAGTCCAGGTAGAACAAGGTTGGATGAGTGTGCGAGTATTTGAGCACCTTTTAACATTAAAAGCCTTGCGTGTTCCGGGAATGCCCAGTCAAAACATATCATAAGTCCAATTTTAACACCTTTATAGTCAATGATCGCAGGTTCATTATCGGAAGGTTCAAATAGTTGCTTTTCTTTGTAGAATAAATGCAATTTTCTGTACCTTACAACTTTGCCATCGGGATAAAATGCAGCCTGAGAATTGAAAAGCCTGTCTTCTTCACGTTCAGCAAGCCCTGTTATGATGAGTGTATCTGTATTTTTCGCAAGGTCGCTGAAGAATTTACTCTGTTTACCTTCCGGTATTTCATCTGCAAGTGGCAAAAGTTCCTCTTTTGAGTGAAAAACGTATCCTGTTGTGGCAAGTTCAGGTAGGACTATAATATCCGCCTCTTTTATCTTATCGCTATAACTTTCAATGAATTTGAGGTTCTCTTCTGGTTTTCCGTGCTTCGGTTTAAACTGGAAAAAACCTATTTTAAGTTTCTTCATCGCTGAATACCTCTGCCTCAAATCGATAGATTTCAACAAGAGGGTCCTTGTAACAATCAGGGGAAAGTCCTGCTTTAAGACACGTATATGCTAAAAATTCGGTGAGATTCCATCCCTCTTCCACAGGTACCTGGGGGAGCAGGAGCCCCGAATACAGGCCTTTTTTCATGAGCAGCCCATCTCTTCCGATTTTTATCTCATCCAGAGAGGAGACTTTATACAGGGGAGAGAGGGCTGATACTTCATAAGTGAGTAATGGTAATTCTTCTTCTGTTACAGGTGGAAATCGTGGGTCACCAAGGGCAGCCTCTTTTGCAACCTCCCACACAGTTATATACAAAGGTTTTATGGGGATTACATATCCTATACAACCACGCAGTTCACCATTCTTTTTCAGAGTAACAAACGCTCCTCTTTTTTCAATTAAATCAGGGTCATCGGTTTGCGGTGGCGTGCCCCATGTCCCACGGACGGCACTTTCCACACTCATTTTTGCAATTTTTAGAAGGAATTCCTTTTGTTCTTTATTTAATGGCATTTTAATCCTCCTTTGAAAATGCCATTGAAAGATAGCCTACCACATAGCCTGTATAGTCACCTGTTACCTCAGCCGAGTTGGTGTAATCAATGAAGTGCGGTTTTAAGTTTTTCCCTTCCGCAGCAAGCAAAAATGCAGTAATGCCCATAGCACCACAGGCCATAGCATCTTCTCTCATAACTGCTTTATAAAACTCCTCGGGGTCCATTTTCATTATCAGTTCTCGTGTAAGGGAGTCATGCTGAAGGGCCTCCTCATAACTGTATCCATGGTAAAGATCGGAACTTATGACAATGGCTACATCTTTTCTGTCTAAAAAAGGTGCAAGGGCTTTCCCGATAGATGGGAGTGCGCCTTCTTTGGGGAATCCAAACACTATTGGTACAATTTTAACCTCCTGACCAAGAGAGAATTGAATAAAAGGCACCTGTACCTCGAGTGAATGTTCTTTCCTGTGAAAAGTTATATCGTCAATTAAGTATGGTGAAGAGGAGAGTAAAGTTGCAGCGATTTCTTCATCGATCTCAATTTCCCCAAGTGGGGTTAGCCATTTACCTTTGCTCCATATGGCAGCGCCGTAAAAGGCATAATGATGTGAAGGACCGAGGATTATAACGGTTTTTATCTCTTCATCTGTAAGTTGCATATAAGAAGATGCTGCAATTTTCCCTGAGTAAATATATCCTGCATGTGGTGAGAGAATCCCCCGTGTGTTCTTCACCTTTTTTCTTGCTGCACGCTCAAAGAGGTAATTCAAAAAATCTTTCAAATCTTTTGTGTCTCCGGGATAGAAACTCCCTGCAAATTCAGGTTCTCTGATTAAACTCATAGTATATACCTCGAGAGGTCTTCGTTTTCAATAAATTTTGAAAGTTTTGTATCTACTGTTCTTGCAGTAATTGTTATCTTTTCTCTGTCTATGTCAGGGACTTCAAAGAGATAGTCCTCTAAAATTTTCGCCATGACTGTATGAAGTCTTCTTGCACCGAGGTCTTCCATCATCTCATTTGCAACGTGGGCGTAATGTGCAATCTTTTTAATGGCTCCATCTGTAAATTCCAGTTCCACGCCCTCTGCCTGAAATAGTGCTTTGTATTGTTTTAACAGAGATGATTCCGTTTCTGTTAGTATTCTGTAAAATTCCTTTTCTCCAAGTGAAGATAGTTCAACCCTTATGGGAAAACGTCCCTGAAGTTCCGGTATGAGGTCTGATGGGCTGTGCTGGGTAAATGCACCAGCGGCAATAAAGAGAATATGGTCTGTTTTAATAGGTCCGTATTTTGTTGCAACTGTGGTACCCTCAACAATCGGGAGCAGGTCTCTCTGAACTCCACTTCTTGATACATCGGGTCCATGTCCTCCCTCTGAACCCACAATTTTATCAAATTCATCTATAAAAACGATTCCACTCTCTTCTGCTCTTTCCCTGGCTTCTTCTTTTAATTTTTCTCTATCTATATACTTTTCCGCTTCTCTTTCAATAAGTACCTTCCTTGCATCACTGACTTTAAGTGTTTTTCTTTTTCGTTTTTTAGGGAAGAGGTTCTTGATTGGTTCTGGAAGGTCAAGACTTTCAAAGTCAATTCCGGGTTCAAATCCAGCACCAATTACGCCAAACATGGGAGGTGTTGATGCCTCTTCAACCTCAATTTCAACCTCTCTGTCGTCAAATTTACCATCAAAGAGCATTTCCCGGAGTCTTATGTATGACTCGTTTGATTCGTCAGGTGGGATGTGTGGGTACAATTCGCTCAGGATAATCTTTGCAACGTCCTTCTCCGCTTTTATTTTCACCTCTTCCATCATCTCTCTTCTCACAAGTGAAATACTTGCTTCCATAAGGTCTCGTATCATGGATTCCACATTTCTTCCCACGTATCCAACTTCGGTATATTTTGTGGCTTCAACTTTGATAAACGGAGCGTTTATAAGTTGTGCGAGCCTGCGGGCTATTTCAGTTTTTCCAACGCCTGTTGGTCCTATCATGATTATATTGTTCGGTGTGATTTCCTTCTGAAAATCATCTGGCACACGTAATCTCCGCCACCTGTTACGGATGGCGATAGCAACCATTCTTTTCGCTTCATCCTGACCTATAATGTAGCGTGATAGTTCTTTAACTATGTGTTTCGGCGTTAGAGAACTATAATCTTTCTCCTTTTTACCCATGATTTTCCTTTTACCTCCATAAAGAGTATACCCTTTCTGGATATGTTATGTATGTTAATTCTATTGAAACCAGCATTCGCATGTATTTTTTTCTTAAAGACCACTCTCCCTGTTATATCGTATGCTTTCACGGTAAGTGCCTGAGCCTTTGGGAGCGTTACAGTGAATTGAACCTTGCCGTTTACGAACAATGTCGGCATATAGAGTTTTAGACTACCGTTATAATGGGATTCCATAATGCCCACAGCCGGAGTATCTGTTGTGAACTTTATGAATCCACCCGGAATAAGGAGTGCCGCCTGTTCGTTGTAAGATGCGTTGTAAAGGTATTGAATACCGGTTGATTCATCCGTAGATTCTATTCCAACAGTGGCAGAGGATGTGTTATCGAGCCTCTGGTAGGAGAAGACTATTTCACCGTCACCAGTAATTGTCTGATAATAGGTTGGGTCTCTCAATATAGCTTCAAAGGTTAGTATTTCGTTGTTGTTATCGTATCTTGGTACTCCCGCCCATTCAATTATAAACACATGGTCGGTTGTATCGTTGTAATAATAGACATTCCCACTGATAGACGGGTTATAATCATCCCATAAGGGGGCCACAACCCCGGTTGGACTCCCTTGAGTTGGTATTGGGTCATTTGTATAGTCAGCATCGTTTGGTGCTAAAAATGAAAGCCACCCGTTTGAAGAAATATAAACAGAGTCATAGTTCGTTCCATAGTATTTGAAAGCAAAAGGCAGGGCTATTTGCGAAACTGTTTCATCGCCCATACTGAGGGATGTACCCACGCCCTGTATATCTCTGAACTGTATATTCTCCCATTCACTGTACATGGTATCAAGCCTGTCGTATGCATAGTATCCATACGCATCCGGGCCAATGCACCAGGTAGAGTCTTTTGTTCCAATAATATAATGGAGGCTATCTACAATCGTAACTGTATCGTATTCTGCGGTTGCTATAATGGTGACAGATGTTCCAATAGGCGTGTTTGTAGATATGCTGAAGTCACGAGAAACGACAATTGTATGTGAAGGTGTGAGACTATCCACTGTGACCGTGTCGGATTGGAGAGTAAGGTATGATGAATTTGATATTGCAAAGATTTTAATGTTATATGCTGTCTGGGTTCCATAATTTGCATACTTTAACTCAAGATAACCTACGTCACCGGGATCGAACTGCCCGTTTATAATTCCCGAGGTATCAACTATGCTGTCTCCGATAAAACTAACAAAAGGTGCATCCTGTCTCAGGTTCTCAATTGCGTCAAGGTCAAACCCAGCAACAGCTCCCTGTGATGAATTTCCACCTGCGTCCTGAATTTTTAGATAACGGGCTGAAGAGAGACCACTTCCTGCGATATTAAACGTGGTGGTTCCAGTTCCTTCTCCAATATATGTCCAGGGGCCTTTGTAATTATTGGAGCCATAGACCTTAAAGGACTCATTGGGATATCCATCATCACCTTCATATACAGTAAAAGAACCTGTTATTGGGGTTGCTTCACCCATATCAACGACAACCCATCCTGTATCGTTTAATGAGACAAAATTCCCATCCGGTGCGCCGAGTATGGATGGAATGTGCGGTTTTATTACAGGAGTGCTTTCTCTATCAATGCTTACAGCAACTGGTTTGAATATGTAATATCCCCCTCCTGGTGTAAGGTAAACGTCGAGTTTAACACTGGAATCCTCAGGTACGGTAATATTTGATATGGTCTTCATGTTATATCCATTTGCCCATACCTTTATCGTGTATGTCCCGGGCAGAGTTGGCAGGAAATAATCCCCTGTTTCCCTGTCCGTATACACAGGCCAGTCTCTTTCTACACCGTATATGACTGCTTCTTTAATAGTATCCCCTGTTGTACTATCTATAACGTAGCCGTGAATCCCCTGTCCGGCCTTATCAATAAAGGCTATTATAGCTCCACGATTTATTCTCCATGTTGTATCCAGCTGACTTTCTGGTGGAACAAACTCATGACACAATTCAATAGTAACGTCATTTATGCCATCTATTCCCATTGAATAGTCATTAAGGTCACCATAAGTTTGATACCATGAGTATCCTTCAGTTACCCAGTAAGCGTCCCCATTTGCTGCTGTTGAGTCTCCGTACATCTGGGCGTATGTTACAACCAGGGCGCTATCAGGAATGTGATCAGGTGAATAGTTCCATATATAGTTTACAGCAGGGTGGTAAGTATGATAGGTAAGTCCCATTGTAAAATTCTCCCTCTGACTCCATCTGTACAGGGCATCTGTTTCTGGTTGTCCATATGGTTTGTTATCTCCTCCATCCCCTGTCCACATGTATCCGTAGTTTCTATTGAGGTCAATGCTATTTGCATTGTATCTTGTTTGTGCCTCATGTCCATCGGGATTAAGCATGGGCAAAATCCATATTTCTCTATTATTGACTAAATTTGTTATGTAGGGGTCTGTTCCATAGTTTTCTGCAAGATACGCGAGAAGGAATAAAGGTATTTCTGCACTGGGCCATTCATTGCCATGATGACAGCCAACTATTCGGACTTCTGCTTCATCCTCTTTTATATCAGGGTTATCAGATACTTTTGCAGCAAGGAGCAATCTCCCTTCAACAGAATATCCAATGGTATCCAGTTTTATTATGTCTGAATGGGATGCGGCTATAGAGTCCATCAAGTAAATAATCTGGTCATAGGAATGATAGTGCATAGTTAGAGAGGTATCGAGTTTTGTCTGCTCACCAACTCTATTCTTTATGTATTGCTTTATATTGGGAATTATAACGTCTACGGTGAAACCATGGTCTTTAAGAATGTCGATTTGTTTGTCCTTTATATACAGAGTTACGCTATTATCTGTTTTGTCAACAATACTTAATCTGTTTTTATATATAAAGTCAAGGTCCCCCTTGTTAGTAAGAGGGACCCTGACGAGCATGTCTGCGGATGCTATACCACTAATGACCAGTATTGTAAAAAATAGTTTTACTATTTTCATTACTCCTCCTCTGGGCTAAATCCAAGGAACATAGGCATATGATTCCTCAAAATTTTAACAACAACCGGTTTCTTTGAATGTTTGTATTTTTTCATGGCTTTCTTGAAACTTTCAAGTCCTTTAACTTCGATTGAGCCGACTTTCACAATTACATCACCTTTTACGAACCCGGCATCTTCTGCAGGTGAATTGGGCTTTACTTCTATGACCACAGCCCCTTCTTCTGCTGAAAGCCCCATCTTTTTCGCTTCATCTGAACGGGCATCTACAACAACAAGACCTGCCCATTTTGCCTTGCCTGGTTCTATCTTCTCTTCTTCTCCTTTTTTATTTGAGGAGGCAATTTTCTCTTCAGGATATTCAGCAAGTTTCATGGTGACTTTCCTGATTTTCCCTTCAGGATTGATTACTTTTAAGGTAACCTTTGTCCCAGGAGGTGTTTCTGCTACCATCAGACGGAACTCCTGAAGGTCTGTCACCTTTTTCCCATTATATTCAAGAATAATATCTCCTTCTTTTAACCCTGCTTTTTGTGCTGGCGTCTCGTCAAGTACCTCTGCAACCAATACGCCGTAAGGTTTCTTAAGACCATATGCCTTTGCGAGATTTTCATCAACCGGTTGAGGCCTTATACCCATGTAGCCTCTTGAAACTTTGCCATGCTCAATAAGTTGTTCAGCAACCCATTTGGCAGTATTTATAGGAACTGCAAATCCGATGCCTACAAAGCCTCCTGATGGAGATGTAATTGCAGTATTCATCCCGATAACCTCTCCTCTTATATTGAGAAGTGGACCACCTGAATTACCCGGGTTAATTGCAGCGTCAGTCTGTATGAAATCCTGGTAATCAGGTCCCTGAGGGAGTGGTATACCAGAACGTCCCTTTGCACTTATTACTCCAACTGTTAATGTTCTATCAAGTCCAAATGGATTTCCTATGGCTATTGCCCAGTCACCCACCTGAATACTGTCAGAATTTCCGAGTCTGAGCACGGGTAGGTTCCCATCGTATTCTATCTTGAGAACAGCCACGTCTGTCCTGGGGTCTTTACCAACTACTTTTACTTTGTCACCTTTTAAAATCTTTTTGTCGGAGAGTTTTACTATTATTTTGTCTGCGTTTCTAATTACATGATTGTTGGTCATTATATAGTAAAACTTGCCGTCTTTTTTGAAAATAAAACCAGACCCAAGTGACCTTTCCTTAAATTCTCTTTTGGGTATTTTGAATTGAGGTATCTGGTCTCCAAAGAATTTCCTGAAAAAGTCGTCAAATGGAGTTTGAAATTCTCCACCTGGTTGTTTTATTATGTGTTCAGCGGATATATTTACAACAGCCGGCATTGCAATCTTTGCTATCTTGGCAAAGGGACTGTGCCCCTGTGTATTTACGAGGGGAACTGTCATTGTGCTATCTGTTGCATTTTCGCTATGGAGCCTTGGTGTTATATCCAGCCTTGCGGATAGGATTAGTCCTACCACTATCCCTATTACGAATAGGGATGTTCCTGCTATCCATTTCTGCTCTCTATTCATTTGTCTCACCTCCTGTTTCGTATGCTCTTTTCACATGTACCTCCGTATATACCATCACCTCCCTGTTTAAGTCTGGAAATCTCTGGAATGTATAAGTATCTTTTATGGTAAATTTTTCATCACCGGCAAACAGTTTACCATCTCTCAAAAGATGGTAAATTGTTCCTGTGCCGGTTCCTTTAGTTATCTGAGTATATGGGTATGTACCCCTGTACCCAGCATTTTCAGATTTAAAACTACTTTTGAAAGTTATTAGAGCCATATCGCCTTCGTGTCTTGACCTATCAATACCTTCATATCTAAAAACCTTTCTTCCTGATTTTATGTCTTTACGATATATGCTACCCGGTTTTAATTCGCCCGGGTGTATGTAGTCATAAAGGAAGGAGAAAACTTCGTCATCGCTCAATTTTTCTGCATCTGTACCAAGGAGAGTGGGAATTTTTTCAGTACCTTTAAGATATGCAATAGAGCCATCATGTGTGAGTCTTATGGTTATAACCTGGCCTTTGAGGTTATTGAATACCTGTGTGGCAAAGGGCTCATTATTTCTGGTAACACTCCCGCTGGCATTGCGAATTAAAAGGGTTATAGTGATAAAATTACTTGTGACCTCTTCTACCTTTTCAGTAACTAACAGATTGTACTTCATTTTATAACTCTTTACACTGTCTTTTTCATGAACATTAATCTGTCTGTTAATATCTATTGAATAAGAGATTGTGTCACCCGGCGCAAAAAGTGTGGTAAAAACAACTTTTCTTTTAACAAATCCTTTAGCACATCCAGCAATCATTGCAAAGATTGTTAATAATATTGCTAACTTCTTCATGTGCCCTCCTTGTGGTTTTTTAATTAAGCAGTATTGAGCGAATTGTCAATATTTTTAAAGGGTTTTAGTGCTTTCACAATGTCCACATGGGGTTTTACGTCGTGAACCCTTATTATTTCCACGTTCTTCATAATAAGATATGCGGATACCCCAAGGGTCCCATAAAGCCTGTTTTCAGGATTTTTCTCTCCTGTAAGGTAACCTATTAACGATTTTCTCGAGTGTCCTATTAAGATAGGATAACCGAGTTCACGGAACCTATCAACGTTTTTAAGTATTTCTATGTTGTGTATTTGTTGTTTACCGAATCCGATTCCTGGGTCAAGTATTATTTTTTCCTTTTTAATTCCGTTTGAGAGTGCAAAGTCAATTCGTTCTTTGAAGAAATCAATTATTTCCTCCACAACATCGGAATACTCAGGGTTTTTCTGCATATCCTTGGGATTTCCTTTCATGTGCATAATAACAATATAGGCATTGTATTCTTTTACAACATTTACCATATCAGGGTCAAATCTCATTCCGGATATATCATTAACGATGGTGGCACCTTTTTTTAGACCTGTTTCAGCAACAGATGCTTTGTAGGTATCTATGGAGACAATGGTCTCATTGGTATTTATAAATGAAAGAGCAAGTTCCACTCTTTGTAGTTCCTCATTCAGCGGTACCGGGTCAGCGCCCGGTCTTGACGATTCTCCGCCCACATCAATGATGTCTGCTCCCTCATTTATGAGCTTCTGTATCCTTTGTTTTACTGATTCTGCGTGTGTATATCTTCCCCCATCATAAAAAGAATCTGGGGTAACGTTCAATATACCCATAATAAGTGGTTTTTTACTAAAAGAAAGCTTCCTCATCTTATTTCAATGATTTTTTTGCCGTCTTTTATAATAAGCCCTCTATGAGGGATTTTTCTCAGTTTTCTTCCATCTATACTGTAAATACCATGATTTTTGTGTGAACGGTACCTTATATCTAACGCGGGTTCTTTCACATAGACTGCATAGTTTGTTAACAATACAGTAGAACTGTCTTGTAAGGTTATTATAAGGGCGATTCTTGAATACCAGTTAGATGTGTGTATAGTTCGAATGTTTCCGGTAAAAATAATGCTTTTGGTGAAGGTAGTATATGGTGTTGGGAAAATGGCTTCGTTTATCTCAGAGGGGACTGCCTGGTTTATGAAAAAGAGATGGATGGTGTCTGCATTCTGGTTTAGTTCCATTACAGATAGTGGATTGGTTTCTTCGTTTGTCGTCGCAGATACTGAGTACAGAGTAGGCTCATCGTTGCCTTCAAAGTGATATGTTGCATAGTATATGTCTCTGTCAGGGAATGTGAGAGAACTTATTCTTTCGTATGCAATGAAGAGGGTGTCTCCTTTGGAAGAAATTGATATATGTGGTGTATCAGGCAGCATTGAGTCTATTTTTATAGGGGGTGAGTTAAAGTTTGATGGGTATCCGCCATTTAAGAGATAGAGCGTACTGTCCATGGTAACAAAGATAAAATGGAGTCTGTCTCCTGAGGCATTTACAGAGGTTGTAAAATCAAAAGATTTAGTTTGCAGGGTTGTAACTGTGTCAAATGTATAAAAGGAATTTGAAAAATCGGTTGAATGTGTCATGAAAATGCCTTCGACACTTTTACAGGCAATATACCATACAGGAAAAGAGTAAGGATGGAGCATTCCATCGTTATAAAGTTTTAAAGAAGTGCATTTCGCAGGCGAGTGAATTGTATAAGTAGTATCTAAGGTTGTATCTTTAATTCTCACAAGTTCAAGCAGAGAATCTTCAAGGACGTGGCAGAGGAGCAGAGTAGTATCAAAAGCGCTTATAGAAATTACACCAGTTGTATCCTTAAAACTGTAGAGGAATTTTTCCTGGGTTAAATGATAAGAGTACACGTATACGGAGTCATTACTATTTACTGCGAAAAACGTCCTGCTACTTGTTATTGCTACCTGTGAATTTACGGAAGGAGGTACATTTACATTTAACCCGGTCCAGCCTATTATGGAGAAAATTATGAGCCACATCATAGGTATGATTATAAATTAAGTACGTTGTATATCAAAACCATTTAATTGGCGGTCTTGTTTAAGGAGAGATTTTGCGACATCAAGAAAATCTGTGTGGGGAAACACTTTTATCCCCTTTGCTCCAACATTTAATGCAAGTTTTACATCTGAATCCTTATCTCCAATCACAACGGAGTCGTGTATATCTATTTCAGGGAATTTAAATAAAAGTCTGTAAATCATGAACGGTTTGGGCTTTCTACATCCACATCTTTCCTTTGGATGGTGGTAACATACTGCAACATCTTTTATAAAAATTTTGTGAGTTCGTAAAAGCCTCACGAGCTCTCTATTTATTCTTTCAACCCTTTTTCTTGAAACCCAACCTCTTTTTGTTCCGGACTGGTTGGTTACTATGAATAGATAAAAACCTTCCTGTTGCAGGAGTTTTAAACCTTCTATTACGCCTTTCTTAAAGCGTATTTGTTCTGGAGTATTGAGGTACCCCTTTTCTTCAATTATAGTGCCATCTCTATCAAGGAAAATAGCCCTTGCCATTTAGAGACTGTCCAGATACTTTTTTAATTTAGAAAAAGCCCGGTATCTGTGGGATATTTGATTTTTAACCTCTATGGGCATTTCGGCAAAAGTCATGCCAAGGGCGGGGTAATAAAATATTGGGTCATATCCGAATCCTGAGGTTCCCCGTTCTTCAGTCAGAATTATTCCATCCACTTTGCCTTCAAAGAACAAAATGTTTTTCTCATCCAGCATCAGGACCGCAACGGTAACGAAAGATGCTGTTCTTTTTTCAGGTGGAACGTTTTTAGCAAGTTCTATCAATTTACGCCTGTTGTCCTTATAGGTTGCATTTTCACCGGCAAATCTTGCAGAATATATACCTGGTGCACCATCCAGAAAATCACACATGAGTCCAGTGTCATCGGATATTACAGGCTTATGCACGAGTTCGTATAATGCCCTGGCTTTTATAAGAGCGTTTTCTTTTAATGTTTTCCCTGTTTCTTCTGCGTGGAACTTAATGCCTTCTTCCTCTGGGAGAATAATTCCATGAGGCCTAAGTATTTTAACGATCTCTTTTCTTTTGTCGGGATTGTTGGACGCGAGATATAGTTTCAACTATTTGTTTATCTGTGTCTCCACGACGAATGCATCGGGGTAGCCTTCCTGACGAAGTTTCTCTTTGTACTTCTCAGCCTCTTCCCTTGTTGTAAAATCACCCACTCTGACCTTATATGGGCCATCTATAGTGGGGTCGTATTCAATGTAGACAGGAAGAGATAAAACCTGCTCTGCTTCCTGTTTTGCCTTTTCAGCCCTTTCTTTACTGGAAAATGCAAATATCTGGACTCTAAACCCATTTATTTTTTCCTCTTTTGGGGACTCAACTGAGGGCGTTTCAGGCTGCGACTGTGAGGTATCAGGAGTGAATTTAAAATATGTTGTAGTATCTGGTGTTACAGTTGTGTCGTTTTTAGTAGTTTCTGTTTGTTGGTTTTCAGGTTGTGCCTGTTTGACAATGATTACCTCTTTGCGAGGGGCACAACCAGAAAGCAAAAAAGAAAGAAGGATGAGATAAGGTACATATCTCATCCTTATTCTCCTTCTGTTTTCCAGTTGTATTTCTTTATGAATTTTTCTACACGTCCACTCTGGTCCATTCCGTAACGGGCCTTTCTTTCCCCTGTATAAAATGGATGACATTTTGAGCATATTTCCACGTGTATTTCTTTTTTAGTAGAGCCTGTTCTTATTTCGTTGCCACAGGCACATTTAATTACAGCATCAGGATAATAAGTAGGATGTATCCCTTTTTTCATTTTACTTTTCCTCCTTTATAAGCAGACGTTTTATAGTTTTTAAATTATAAAGCAGAGGGCACGCATTGTAAATATACCCTCTGCTTTGTTTCTTAACTCAAGAAGCGATTAGAATTCCACGAACTTATCTCCAGGATAACCGCACACAGGGCATTTTTCAGGAGCCTCATCTATGGCTGTATATCCACATACGGGACATATAAATACTTTCTCTATCTGTACGTCCTCGTTTTTTTCAGCCTGTTCTTTTGCTTTTTTGTAAAGTCCTGCATGGATTTTCTCGGCTTCAATTGCAAAATGAATTGCTCTTTCTGCGCCCTTTTCTTCCTGCAATTTTGCAATAGCATCATATGCGGGGTACATTTCCTCCACTTCAAAGGTTTCTCCGTCTATACCAGTTTGTAAATTCTCAGGGGTACTTTTTATATATCCCAGTTCTCTTGCATGATTACGGGCGTGGACAAACTCCGCATACGCAATTGCTCTGAATAGTTTGGCTATATTGGGAAATCCTGCCTTTTCTGCTTCTTCTGCAAATATTGTGTATTTCATGTGTGCCATTGATTCACCACAGAATGCTTCTTCCAGGGATTTTTTTGTCATTTTATGCATCTTAACCTCCTTTTGATTTTAAAATAATTATAAAGTAAATTGGATGTTAGTCAAAGTGCCATATAGGGAAGTGCAAAAATTGAAATTTTCCATATGATGCAATATAATATACAATAGGGGGTAAAAAAAATGAGGAGAATGTTATTAGTATGTGTGATTTTAGTTTTTGTAAGCATTGCAAATGCCCAATTCGTTTCGGCCTTATCTTCTCCTGCAGGTAGAGCACATTCCGCTTTTTCTCCCGTCACACCATCAATTAATTTCATAGGTCCTATGAGTACTACATGGTATGGGAAACTCTCAGACACAATCTGTATCTCAAGTGGAGTTATAACCGGTGTCAGTTTTAATTTTACCCCATGGTTTTCCTTATCAGCCACAATTCCATATTATGTTGATATAAAGAAAACACCTTCTGCCACATACAGAAGTCCTGGACTTGGTGATATTTGCCTTAATTTCGAATTTCGTAAAAAGATAAGTAGAAGAACAGGTTTTGCATTTGTTCCATTTATGACTTTACCATCCGGAGATTTGAGAGACATACCTCCAGAGAGAGCGTCAGTTGATGAGGATTATATAGGAGGACTATTCCGGGATTATTCCACCACTTCTTATGACTATGGCGCAGAGTTCCTGTTTTCAACACGGAAAAACAGGGTATCTTTGAACTTTGAACTTGGGTTCTGGAATGCGTACCAGATGTATTTTATGGGAAAGAGCGGAAATCTCGGATATGTTATTGCAAATCTTGCCATAGAAAATAGAGTATTGAGTCCGTTTATTGAGTTCTATTACTCCAAATATCAGGACAACATATTCGGTAATGCTCCTGTGTTTCTCACTCCAGGTCTTGCCATTCACTTTTCCAGGTCCTTTTCTATAAGGAGTTTTGTAGACATTCCACTATTTGACAGGGGAAATGTACAGACGATTACGCCAGGCATTGCTCCTTATTATGCTGGCTTTTTGTCTCAATTCCCTGATTATACTCCTAAAATAGCATTCAACATGGGGCTTGACTTCGCTCCCCATCTACTCAAGACAAAAGATAAATCCAGAGTTATTGTGTTTGTCAAAGACAAAAAGACCGGGAAGCCCATTGACGAAGCGACCTGTTATCTTGATGAAAAGTACGCGTCTCCAAAAAAGGTAGGGTAGAGTTTGGTCCTGTTGTTAAGGGGGTGTATGAACTCGAAGTTCAGAGAGATGGGTATTTGCCGATAAAAAGGTTTATAAAAGCACGTGGTGGTGAGAACACTTTGGTGGATGTGGCTTTAGAGAGAGATAGATTCACATTGATTATGAGCGTGAAAAGTGTTAATGGAACGCCAATAAAGGCGAAAATCCTGTTCCCTGAAATCAGTGCCGAGGAATATACCGCAGACGATAATGGAATGATAACTTTTGAAATAAAGAAGGATAAAGATACGTATCCCATTTATGTCTGGGCAAAAGGATATATGGGGGATAATCTTTTAGTATATCCGCCGAAACACAGCGACACATTAAAATATACAATCAGGCTTTTTAAATACGAAGGTGGTGGACTTGTCTTTCCCACTATTTACTTTGACTTAAATAGCGCCAGATTAAAGAAGGAATATATTCCGTTCCTTGACCAGATAGGGAGATATCTTTTGAATAATCCAGATGTAAAAATAGAGATAGCCGGTTATGCTTCAAGTGATGGACCAGAGCGTTTTAATGAAAGATTAAGTCAGAAAAGGGCAGAGTCTTGCAAAAATTACCTTATGGAAAGGTACAAGATTTCTCCTGACAAGTTGATAGCAAAGGGCTATGGAGAAAGTAATCCTGCTTTACCTAACAAAGGAAGAAAGAGAGAGATAAACAGAAGGGTTGAGTTCAGGATAATAGAGTAGCGGCTTTATGAGTAATACAATTGTACTTGTCGGTGTTGTCGTAATATTTTTAATCTTTTTCGCAATATTTTTCGCTAAAAAAGAGGAGTACCCCTATCGAAAAAGAAAATTTCTGATGAGCATTCCGGAAAGAAAGTTTTATGAAACACTCCTGAAGCAGATAAATCAAAACGACTACGTGGTTCTTCCACAGGTCCCACTGTCAAGAATTATAGAGGTAGAAAAAAGAGGAAAAGAGTTCTGGCGATATCACAACAGGATAAACAAAAAAATAGTAGATTTTGTAGTTTTTAAAAAGCCATATTATGAGCCTGTAATGGTAATTGAATACGATGATTCCTCGCATAATAGAAAGGACAGGAAGAAACGAGATGAATTCGTGAACAGGGTCTTGAAAAAAGCAAACCTACCGATTATACATGTGAAATATGGAGAGAAGGTTGATTTAAAACGTATGATTTAAAGTTTTCGCAACAATCTATATGGCTAAAATTTTAGAATGAACGTGAGCCTTGAGGAATACCTACTAATTCTTTAGGATATTCCTCCTCCTTTGGCAAAAGTAGTAAATGACATCTTCCTCTGTGAGATATCATTTCAGGGGCATCCAGGAGTTTATGCTCTTTCAGGTACCATGGGGTATAACCAACTTGATTACACCAAGTAATGACTTTTTTGGCGTTATCTATCATAGGAAGCTCTTCTCGGCTATGCATCTCTACCAAAAAACGAGGTCTGTGATTTAGTGCTAAGCTGGAAGATCCTTCTAAAACTAATGATTCGGCTCCTTCTACGTCAATTTTTACGAGGTCGGGAATTAAATTTAATTGGATTACTAAGGAATCTATAGTAGTGGTCTTAACTTTAAATGAGGAATTGAGACGCTATTCCTCAAAAATAATTACACCGAAGGGTGTGATGTTTCCTCAAAATAAAGGCAACGAGAATTCAGGTAAGATAAGAATTGCAAAAATAATAAGAGGGAGCTCCCAGGATGGTGTATCCTTTTATACCCTAAAAAAGGAGGAGCTCCCCATGAATATAAAAATCCCTTATCAAAATTTTACACCAGAATATAAGAAATCCATAATACAAGCGAACCATAAGAGGTATAAAAAGACAGACAGGAAAGAGAAGACACTTATATTAAATGACCTTCAAGAACTAACAGGTTATTCAAGGAAATACATCATCAAACTTATAAACATTCACAACAGGGTAATAAAGAGAAAAGGAAAGGTTATAATAAGAGCTGACATACAAAAGAGTGGAATAAGGAAACGAGGCAGGAAAAAGGTTTATGGTAAGGAAATATCAAGGCTTTTATTGAAGATATGGAAGATAACAGGAGGGATAAGTTCAAAGCATTTAAAATCATTCATTTTGGAGAATTATGATGTATTATGGGGATATGATGGGTTAAAGTATGTTTCTTCAGAACACAGGGAACTTTTAAAACGTATTTCCCCCGCCACAATAGACAGGTTATTAAAGCCGTACAGGGATAAATACAAAGACAATATAATACCCTTTCCCATAAAGAAGCGACGGAAGAAGTCAGCGCATTTAGTAAAAGGGCAAATAGACATAGAGATATGGAAGG
>JALVYB010000063.1 GCA_027038175.1 Caldifarciminota bacterium
CATTCTGCCACTCTGTCCAGTTGTTCTCACCGTCCCCGTCAAAATCATCGCCCCAGAACACATCGCTTACGCTCAAAATATCATCATCCGGGTCCGCATCAACAATGGCCTGCTCCCAGCTGTCGGCCATGCCGTCACTGTCCGTGTCGCCTGGGGAGGATGAGCCTATGTTTATATATTCGTAGGTCCCCCTGTTCTCAAAGGAGAGGGTGACAGTGTCTGTCATGGAGATGGATGTGCCGGTTACCTGGGCGGTCCTGTAGTATTCAACAGGTGAATCCGTGATGACAAGGGTGCCGGAACTGTCAGGGGAGCCTGGCGCTACCGAGGTAAGTGGCAATTCCACCCTGTATGAGTAAGGGCCTCCCTCTGCATCGATCCGCATGAGCGTGGTAGTTATGACAACGGAGTCTCCACCGGAAGCAGGCGCAAATGTCCACGTAAGTTCTCCGCTGGTAAGCAGGCTCCCGTTATCAAAGACCTTGCCATAGAGAATGATTCCGGGTTCGGGGATATTGGCAAGGCAAACACCCAGGGTAACCTTGAACACGAGCAGGAAGGCAAAGATGCTTAAATACCGGATTTTAACAGCGGGTGTCACTCCCTTGATGGTTGAAGCTTGTTGTCTGTTATCCATGGCTCTCTCCTTATTCTGCCTGAAATGTTCCGGTCTGAGGGAAGGCGGGAGGCATGTTGCCCCTGCTCCTGCTTGCAGGCGCAGGAATTCCCGTGGATGGGGTTTCAGCATGCCCGCTGTTCATCTCTTTCCGGGCCATGTCATTGATGACCTTTTTAAATGCGTCTTCATTGATCTCTACGTGGGCCTTATTCATTACCATTTCCATAAATTTCCTGCGCCGTCTCTCACGCTCTTCACGCTTCATCCTCCTTTTGAGGGCCGGGGCCAGTTCCCTTAGGCTTTTTTTCATTGCAGAGCGTCTGCCTGTAAGCATGATCACATGAAAGCCGTCACGGGTCTCGATCACGTGATCCGCAACCTGGCCGGTCCTTTTTAACGCAAAGGCGGCATTCACCAGGGCCTGGGGAATCCCCGCTGGCTTGCCCCTGCGATCAAAGAACCCTGTATCGCCCCCCGGCCAGGATCCCGGTATGTCAGAGTACCTGCTGATCAGGTTCCTGAAACCGAAAATCCTGTTCCTGTTTTCGCGGGCCTTTTTAAGGACCTCCTCTGCAATGGCCCTTTTCTCTTCCTTCTGCCTGGGTGTTGCCCCGCTGGGGACCGCAATGAATATGTCGGAAAGGCGGACCTGTTCGGGTCTTGAAAATTCATCCAGGTGCCTTTCGTAGTATTCCCGGAGTTCCCGGTCGGTTATGCGCCACTGGCTCACCGGTTTTTCCACCTCTTCTTCAAGGAGCTGCTGGATGATTATCTGCCGGATCCTTCGCCGGACCTCCGGGGTCTGATCGATTTTCATGCGCAGGGCCTCCTGGTAGAGGGCCTCGCTGGTTAGCATGTCCTTGAGCTGTTTTCTTGCCGTCTTGACCAGGTGCGGCCCCATACCCACATGCCTGGCCTTGATGAACTGCTCAAATGCCCTGGCATGAATCCTGTTTTCCCCGACTGTTGCGATCACAGGCCCGGCGTTTTCTCCTGGCTTCCCTTTCCCCCCGGCTTCTTCCTGGCCCTGGCGCGAGCAGCCTGGGATGAAGAGCAGGAGGCAGAGCAGCACTGCAACCGGAATGTTTTTTAAGCTCAAAACGGTCCTCCTTCGCACAAGGCTTTAGTTGCCGGAATAGGCATACGTCTCAAAGAATATCTTTATGTCAGAGACACCGTCCCCGGTCCTTTCATCCTGGCTCCCTGGCATAAGCGGCCCGTAGATGAATGTATCCAGGCCCTCATCCGGGTCGTAGAGCAGGCTCTGGCCCAGGATTATCAGGAGCCAGCGCGTATTCCACACCGAGCGGCCAACCAGTCGGCTGTCAAAGTTTACCTCTGATTCATCAAGGTACCCGCTGTCATGGTATGCCCTGAAATCCGAATGCCTGCGTACCTGGAACATCTCGTCAAAAATCGTGTCAACACTGGGTATCCAGCCGCAGTTATTATC
>JALVYB010000064.1 GCA_027038175.1 Caldifarciminota bacterium
ACAGCGTAAAAATAGACAT
Organism: Caldifarciminota bacterium; assembly: GCA_027038175.1. Lineage (GTDB taxonomy): Bacteria > Hydrothermota > Hydrothermia > UBA1063 > CAJXJZ01 > CAJXJZ01. Next base: position 20 of record JALVYB010000064.1, read on the forward strand.
CGGGATTCCTGAAAAACTCCTTGTTGATACGCTAATTATCAATTCCGGAATTGCGAGGGTTAATGCCACATTTTCCAGGTATTATATATATTCGCTTGAACTCAATGCTGGTGCAGGTCATGTGGTTTTTAATTTTAAGGATAAAAATCACATTAAGAAGGGGAAGATTACCATCAATGCCGGGGTTGGAAGTATTCGTATAAATAGATTGGAAAACTTTCTTGCTGATTCTGTGTATATTAATTCAGGAATAGCAAATGTGGTTCTTAATTTTAAGGACAAACCCCACGTTAAACCACTTAATGTGTATCTCTCCTCAGCCATGAGTAGCTTTACAATGGTCTTACCTCATAGCGTAACATGCGAGAAAGGCAAGATAGAGAGTTTTCTTTCTCTAAAATCTCTTGAAAACTGTGATAGTGATAAGGGGGACATCGTACTCAATGTAAATGGTGCATTAAGCAGTATTGATGTTATAAGGGAGGATAAAAAATGAAGTATGTATATCTTTTTCTGTTAGGATTTCTTCTATCGTGTGATGCCGGTAAAATCAGGATTAATATCCCATTTGAAGATTTTAAGGAGATAAAGCTAAACACCAGCTTCCCGGATTCTGTGGTATTTGAATACAAAGATACGGTGTATATTGATGCAAATCATGCTGTTCTTATAATAAACGGTGATTCAACTGTGAAGAGAGGAACAATTAAGTTTTATGCAGATTCCTCAAAGCCTGTTATCAATGGTGATACCGTATATATCACCTCAACGTCAGAGATAGTTGTATCAAACAGTGTGTCATTTTTTATAAGGTCAAGGAAAAGTGTTATTGATGTGAGAGTGGGGAGTATAAGGGGAGGAGAATTCTATAACTCTAAGGTAAGGGGACTTGTCGGGTGTCCTTTAAAAGGCATGAAGTTTATCAACTCTGTTTTTACCATTATGCTGCCTCCACACTGTAGAATGGAAATAAATCCTGATAAAGGTGCTGAAATTAAAGAAATGTTAAAGTTGCCTGAGTTTTCCATTTACACTTTGAGGATTGATTCTGCCCTTGTACGGGTTGAAAATACAGAATCAAAATAGTGTTTTGAAGTTCAGGAAAAAGATGCAATACTTTATATTATAATAGAAGGAGGGTGGGTATGAAGCTTTTATTCCCGATTCTTTTATTTATGGCACAGGATAGTGCGAAAGTGCACTTTAAAATAAAGAGCCCTGCCTTTTCCCATGGCAAGATGATTCCTGCTAAATACACATGTGATGGCAAGGACATATCTCCGGAAATAGTGTTTGAAGGTGTTCCAGAGAATACAAAGAGTATTGCCCTTATAGCTGACGACCCCGATGCTCCAATGGGAACCTGGGTGCACTGGGTAATTTACAACATACCTCCGGATAGTAATAAGCTCAGAGAGGGGTTGCCGAAGGAGATGAAAATGGAAGGAATGTGCCAGGGGATAAATGATTTCGGGAAATACGGTTATGGTGGTCCATGTCCTCCCGGTGGCGTGCACAGGTACTTCTTCAAGGCTTATGCACTGGATACTATTGTCCCCTGTGAAAAAGGTATGACTAAAAAGAAACTGTTGGAACTCATAAAAGGTCATGTTATAACGTCAGATACCCTGATGGGGAAGTATAAGAGAGAGAAATAGTTTGTAAAACCTCTCTTTGACTGTTTCTAATTGAGGCAGTATAATTTACCACTACCTAAGAGGAGGATACTATGCGTGTAAAAACCGGATTTACAAGAAGAAGAAGACATAAAAAGATAAGAAAACTTGCAAGAGGCTACTTTGGTCAGAAACATTCAACCTTTAAGAAGGCCAAAGAGCAGGTCTATAAGTCATTACAGTATGCATACAGACACAGAAAGGAGAAGAAAAGAGAGTTCAGGAAACTCTGGATACTCAGAATCAACGCTGCTGTGAGAGAGCATGGATTGAATTACTCCACGTTTATGAATCTCCTGAAGAAGAACAATGTGAATCTCAATAGGAAAATGCTTGCTGATATGGCAGTTCGTGATAAGGAGGC
>JALVYB010000065.1 GCA_027038175.1 Caldifarciminota bacterium
TCCATGGCTTTCTCTAGATCTGTTTCTGAAATTTCTCCCATTCGATACTTTTTATGCAAAGCACTAAAAATTTCTAATTTAGACAATTCAGATATCCAAACAATATTTTTATCATCTAAAATTATTTCACTTACTACATTAGTACCTTTCTCTTTACAAAAATGTTTAACTAAAGCAGAAGTGTCAAAGAAATAATTCATAACCTATCTCGTCTCTCTGCGGTGATCGTCTTACTTAAAGGCTCCTTTAAACCACTTAGTGCTTGTCTAGTTAATAAATATCCTCTTTTCTGAGAAAATTTCTTTATTTTTTTTCTTCTTTCTATACTCTCAATAATTTGATAAATTAAAATTAAATCTTCTTTTTCCATGGACTTTATGTGTTCAATTAGAAATTCCTTAATTTCCATGTTAATCACCTCTCAAATATCTTTTCAAAGCATAACGCAAAAATTGTACAAATATAAGCTCCAAAAGTGCAAATGACTGCATCCGCCTCAAGCTTCTCCCGGAGTCTATCCAGCGCCACCGCAACCGAGAGACTATTCATAAAAAGTTTAATCCACCTCCACCTTCTTGAAAGTAAAAAGGATTATATGACAACAACATTTTTGATACTTATCACGAAGATTCCCCGGGTGGAAGCCCAAGAGTGCGAGTAACCGCATCCACTTCAAAACTTCACCTCGCCTTTGTCAGGAGTTTCTTTACCGTCACTGTAATTGGAATTAACTTTTATTTTCTGACGAACAAATTCTAAAAATTCTCTCAATCCTTCTTCGGGTTTTTCAGAAATCGTACTTTCAGTAACATTGTCTTCAGAGCCACTATGAAAATGTTTAGGAAAAGTTTTTAGATTTTTCCAACTTTTATGCGGGGCATTATCGTGACGATATATTGTCCCATCTACCATCTTTCTTTCCCAATGAAAACTATATCTATTTTTTAACTTGAGAGAAAACCATATATCTATAAAACTGCCCTCTTTAAGAAATATTCTTAACTGGTTTATATCTGTTACGATAACCAATTCAACAATATCCTCAAATTCAATTTCAGCAATATCTTTTAGTTTTTCAATATTTATTATCACTTTATCTTTTCTAAAATTTTTTCTATCTGTTCCTTCTTGAACTCTAAATGATCAAGCATTTGATAATCTTTCCATGAAGTTTTTTCTTCTATGAGTCCTCTTTTATATAACTCTTCAAATTCTTCAATAGAGTTGACACCATATTTGCTAGAAATTTCGTATATTTTAGATTTTATCTCTTTCAACTTCTTTTCCATAAAAGCTATCAAACTTTCTTTTAGAATATCTTCTCTAGACAAACCAATACTTTGTGATAAAAAATCTATTATCCTTTCTTTATCACACTCAAATTCTATCAAATTCACTTTAAACCCTCCTAGTATAATAGTTGCAAAATCTATATCTAAAATAAAATCAATCCTATTGAATGAAATGAAAAATCTGAAATATATAATTCAGAATGACTTTCTATAAAATTCTTACATATTTCTTTTTTACTTTGATTCAACAATATCTCCAAAAAGATATTCATATCAATCAAATACATTCTTTAATCTTATCTCTAAAATCTTTTTCTCTAATTCCACAGAAGTATATTTATCTCTTAATTCAGATAAAGCTCCTTCCCAATTAAATTTCAGCTTCATCCTCTTTTTTTCTTCTCTCGTAAATATTGAGCATATTTTAACAAATCGTACTTGTCCTTCGGTGAAAGTTGACTTAAAACATTTTGAATTTCTCCATCTATCAAACTCACTGTCTCTCAACCTCTCCAAACCAAGATTATTCTCTAAGGCATAACTAAACATTAACGCAAAAATCCCCCAGGCGTAAGCTCCTAGGGTGCGGGTAACCACCAGGGTGAAGGCGTAGGCCACAACCATGCCAAGGATTCTGAGAATAAAGAAGGCGGCGCTGCCTTTCACCAGCTCCCTGAAATGCGCATCCGCCTCAAGCTTCGCCCGAACTCTGCGCAGCGCCACCGCAATTA
>JALVYB010000066.1 GCA_027038175.1 Caldifarciminota bacterium
TATCTCAGATCTTTTATTCACTACCATTTTTTTCACCTCCTTCATCATTTTCTTCTTTTTCCCAGAAAAGACTTGCTCCTAAAACTAAGCCCAGAGAGAAATAATAACTTATGTCATCTCTGTTCATCTTCCATCCATTGCCTGCTCTGCTCAAATAATCCGCTGCAACACTCTCCATTTTACTTCCCCTCTTGTACTCGCTGAGTTTTTCAACGGCTTCGGTGAATATTTTCCTTAATTTCTTCTCGTCTATATTCAATCCATAGAGCTTTGCTCGAAACGGTTCGTCACCATATCCTAACCCCCGATCTTTACGCTGAATTTGCAGTACATAGTTCACCAAAGCGCCCACTAAAAATGCGGCTTTTGCTTCGTCGCTTGCGAATGTGCTCTTTCTCTCTTCAAAAAATTTCTCTATTTTTTCTGTGCTTATTTTCATCTTTTCTTCACTTTCTTCCGCCATAAACTCACCTCTTATCAATTCCATCTCTCTTAAGAAATCATAAATCATCATCGCCTCTACTGCCCTTAATTTAAATGCAAAGTCATTTCCATTTTTGAATTCTTTCCGGAACGCATCTAAAAATCTTGCAATTAAGTACCTCCTATCAATTGGCTTTCCAGAGAGTACATTACCCACATAGTTTAGAAACTCTTTATTTCCAGAGAAGAATATCCTCCCAAATGCAATGTACCAGTTGTTCATTCCACTCTTCTCATTTTTCATTTTGCTTTTGCGATAAGCCACAAAATCCCCTTCTGCTTTTTCGCCAAACAATATCTTTACAAAATTTTCACCATAAATCGATTTCACATTTTTCTCTGCTTCGTATATTTCTCGCATATGCGAAGGAAGCACATTCTCAATGTATTTTAGTATATCTATATACTTCCCTCCGCCTTTTTGTGAATAAAAAACAAAAATCAATTTCATAATATTTCCTTTTTCCATTGCAATATCAACCATATCGTCTTCATCTGCAACGAGTCCTTGCTGATACCCTTTACCCTTATACCTTTCAATAGTATCCATTATCTCAGATAAAACTTCTTTTGATTTTTCGGGGAGAACTACTTGAGGAATCACATAGTATTTGTTACCATAAAACCCGTAAGATAAATTCTCATCTAAATACTTCTTACCTACTTCCAGAGTGACTGCGCAATCTTCGCATATGGGTATCTCCTTCCACATCCATTCCTTATTAAATCCTGGAACGAAACCCGGCTTATCCGCTGTTGAGAATGAAAAACCAAACGCAGGGAGAACGAAACCGTATACTTCTTTGTGTTTCCCACAGAGATAGCATGTACCCTCGCCCTTAGATTCACCCATACTTTTTTTGTAATAATATTGTTTCTTTGCTTCATCTATAAACGAATCTCTAAATTCCTTATAGTCCCAGAGATATTTATATGCACCCCCATCAAAAATTTTTATAGTTAACAAAGTGTTATACTTACTTTCCTTGTCTAAAGAGCCGTATGCCAAAGAGATATCCTTAATAATATGCTCCTTCTCATTGATTAATGCATCGTATATACCTCTAAAAAGATTGTTTTTATCCACATTTCCCTCAAACCATGCAAATATTCTCTTTTTAACGGCTGTTGTTATATCCTTAGAAATCAATGTGGAGGGCATAAGATCAACGCCACTACCGGGTAATCCTTTATATAAATAACTAATAGATTTACTTTCATCATATTCTTCTGGTTTGATTCCGATATATTCTAAGGTATCTTCGCTATCCTTTTTAAAAGTAATACACAGAACTATTTTTGTTTTCTTGAGTTTTGCTTTGTCTACAAACTGCTCCTCAGGTTTAATTTTTCCCTCTTCAACGATTGTTTTCCCTATTTCATATATCTCCCTAAGCATTACTTTCCCTCCTTCTTGGGATTCACAAAACCAAATCCGAGAGAGTTCTTCTCCCCCAAGCCAGTATCCATTAGAAACTTATAAAACTTTCTATCACCTTTATCAATATATAAC
>JALVYB010000067.1 GCA_027038175.1 Caldifarciminota bacterium
AAAAGGATACACCATCCTGGGAGCTCCCTCTTATTATTTTTGCAATTCTTATCTTACCTGAATTCTTATTGCCTTTATTTTGAGGAAACATCGCACCCTTCGGTGCAATTATTTTTGAGGAATAGCGATGATTTGAACTGCCGTTTATAATCCTTTAAAATTATTATACTATGAGAAGGAAAATCCTTGGTGGTAACTGGAAAATGCACAAAACGATTCAGGAAACAGAGGAGTTTTTCAATGATTTTTTGACTCTTCTGAGCGGGGTTAAAACAGACTATGAGATTGTCATTTTCCCTCCTTTTACATCGCTGAAGAGAGCAGTAGAACTCACAAGAGACAGCAATGTCAAAATAGGGGCGCAGAATATGTATTATGAAGAAAGCGGTGCTTTTACGGGTGAGATTTCTCCTTTGATGTTAAAGGAAATTGGAGTGGAGTATGTACTTGTAGGACACTCTGAAAGGAGAAAGTACTTTGGAGAAAAAGAGGACCTGTTTCAGAAAAAAATCCAGAGTGGTCTGGAGCATGGTTTTAATGTAATGTACTGTGTAGGAGAAACGCTTGAAGAACGTGAAAAAGGGAATGAGTTCATAGTTGTAGAACATCAACTTCGTGAAGGATTAAAAGGAATGGAAAAATCCCAGAGCAACAGGTTATCAATAGCATATGAACCTGTATGGGCTATAGGGACTGGTAAAACTGCTACCCCAAAAGAAGCAGAAGTAATGCATGAATTTATTAAGAAAATCCTGAAAGAGATGTTTGGTGACAATGATATTCCAGTTCTGTATGGGGGGAGTGTGAAACCTCATAATGTTGCAGATTTAACTGCAGAAAAGGACATTGATGGCGCACTTGTTGGAGGCGCCTCACTAAAACCCGATACTTTCATAGAAATAATTAAAAATTCCAGGTAGGAGGATAGTATATGTACACATTGCTCTTGGTGTTATACATAATAATTGTGATTTTAATGGCTCTTGTAATTCTCATTCAGGAACCCAAACAGGGTGGACTTGGAGGAGTATTCGGGGGCGGTGGTATGGAAAATATTTTAGGGGCGAGAGAGGCTCCGAGTTTCTTCGTTAAACTAACTGCGGGACTGGGTGCAGTTTTTATAATAATGTCGCTTTTCCTTTCTTATATAAATCAGCCTCGTGGAATGACTAAAAGTGCATATCAGAGGGCACTGGAAAAAGCCATGAGGCAACAGGCCGGGCAGCAGCCGACTGCCCCATCGCAGCCGGCTCCAGTACCCCAAGAAAATGAAAATGTTCCAGCACCAACAAACCAGGGAGGTCAATAATGGAGGCAATTTTTGAGGTAAAAGGTAAACAGTTTACTGCCAAAAAAGGTGACGTGCTTGAGGTCCCATTTTTAGGGGATACTGACAAAATAGAGATTGAAAATGTACTGCTTATTAAGGACAATGGAAATGTTAAAGTCGGTAAGCCTTTCGTGGAGAATGCCAGGGTTGTACTTGAGAAAATAGAGGATAAAAAGTCAAAGAAGATAATTGTGTTTAAGTTTAAGAGACGTAAGGATTACAAGAGAACGTATGGCCACAGACAGAAATACAGCATCGTCAAGGTTAAGGATATCATAGCCTGACAGGGGGAGTGACATATAGGTTTTAAGTTAATATATCTGGTTTTAACTCTTTTTACCAGGGTCTCTGTGAAGGGCCCTGGTTTTTATTCTTATCTTATAATTACTCCCAGGGAGTATGTTGAGGTTGCTGATTCTTTAAAGGTTTACAGGGAAAAAGAAGGCATTACTACGCGAGTAATTACAGTTGAGGAGATTGCTTCAACTTTTTCGGGACAGGATATATCCGAAAAAATACGGAATGCTATAAAATTCTATTATTCCAACATGGGAACCCAATATGTTTTTCTTGCTGCTGATAACGATATAATACCAGCAAGGGTAGCATTGGTGAGACTTGGGTATGGAGAGGACGATTACGTATTGTCAGATTATTATTATATGTGTCTTGACGGCGACTGGAACAAAGACGGAGATAATGTCTATGGAGAAATAGAGGATAGTATAGACCTTTATCCTGAAGTAAGTGTAACAAGGGGAACTTTTCATAGCCCACAGGAGTTTAGTGATTATCTTGCGAGGATAGAGAAGTTCGAAAAGAATCCGAGTCAACGTATTAATACGGCACTATTTCATTCCTCAACCATTCAGGCAGGTGGAGATGGCAGCGAATATTTAAATCAAATATCTTCAAGTATGTCAGATTCAATTGTGAAAATCTTTCTTTATCAGGATGATAGCGTAATCACAATAAATTCAATAAATAATTACCTTAAAAGTGGTGTAGGCTATTTTCTTACAATGGCACACGGAGATATTAATGGCTTCTACGCCAATTATTCCGATATATACTATGGGATGAGCGCTATCCCTGATGACAGTACCTCTTCAACTTTGGTGGATATATTTTCATGCCATAGTGGTGCTATCGACAGGATGTGTATGCTTGAGGCATTTTTCAGTAAGGGTATCTCAATAGCAGCGCGGGCGAGTTCAAGAAACGATTTTTCATTCACAACTTCTATGAGGTCAACATTCTACAGCCTTCTTTCCCGGGGCAAAACTCTGGGAGAGGCTACAAAAGAATTCAGGTTGCCTTATTTAACTTATGGAGAAAGCGGTGATAATGGTTATAGATATGTAACATTGAGTATGATTACGTTAGGAGAACCTTTTCTCAGGTTCTACACCATTAAACCCAAACATCTCTTTGCAGAATGTACTGTAGATTCGACTTTCACCAATTTTGAAATTTTCGTTCACGATAGCAATAATATACCCGTAAGAAACGCAGTTGTAACCCTCTACAAGGAAAACGATTACTTTGTACAGGATACAACAAATTCCGGTGGTCTGGTCATTTTCCCTTTAAAGGTGTTATCTTCTGGAGAGCATTATCTTACTGTCACAGGATTCAATTACGTTAGATTGGATACCATTCTGGATATCCCGGCTTCTATGTATCCCAATCTGGAGAACCTTGAAGTAATCGGCAATGAGCCACCTCACTCAGGAGACAGTGTAAAGGTTAGAGTTAAAGTGAAGTTGCCGGGTTTTTATCCTGTAAATCTCGTAATCAGTTCTTATATTCAGGACAGTATTCTTACAAGTGACACCATAAGAGTAATGAGTGGAACTATAGAATATGAAAAGAGTGTTCATATTCCATACTTTCCCGGGATAAAGAGAATGCAAATTATAGCGGAAATCGCTGGAAAGGGTATCAAAAGGGATACTGTATTTGAAGTAGTTGGCCCCTATGTTTCATTAAGTGGCATGGGGTGGACTAATGATACTTTTTATATGTGGGTCGGAAATTCTGGAGAAGCAAGCGACTATGGTATAATTAAGCTGTCCACAACTTTTAAAGACACGGCTTTTTATTCTTTATTCCCGGCAAAAAGCGTAAAACGCATTACTTATATCATACCCAAAAACTCCCTACCACTCTATATTAATATCCATACCAATGTCTTTGATACTGCTATCGTTATAAAGGGTTTTAATTCTCCCCCTCCTCCTTCAGGCGTTGTCACAACCTCTGTATCAAGGGGTGTGATGCTGAAATGGCAGGTTGGAGGAACAGAATATAACATTTACAGGGGCACAGATTCTATGCATTTATACAGGCTGAATATTGAGAAACTTAAATTCCCCTATTATAAAGATGAGAATCTATCATACGATACTGTTTATTACTATGCGGTAACCTCTTTGGATAGTAATGGGTTGGAAAGTGAAAAGTCTCCGGCCGTAAAGGGTATTCCAAATCCACCACTCAAATCCGGATGGCCTGCAACAGGTAGTGGACTTGGATATTCTTCTCCACTTGTGGCAGATATAACACCCTTATATCCTGGTAAAGAAATTATCATAGGCTCTTTTGAGGATTCACTTCTTTATGCTTTTTCGAGTGGAGGGATTCTTATACCAGGGTGGCCTGTAAAGATTGATGGTATTATATACGCGGCGCCTGCTGCATATGATTTTGACGGAGACGGATTTGATGAAGTCGTTATAGCAGGATTTAGTTGCAGAAAACTATGGATTTTCAAGGGAGATGGTACACCACTTAATGGATGGCCTGTATATTTACCAAATGGTAATTTTACAGGGCCTGCTATAGGAGATGTTAATCATGATTCCCTTCCTGAAATTGTTTTTGTTTCAAGAAAGGGCGGGGTCTATGTCTATAATATGTACGGTGAAATGCTTGATTCCTTACACCTTTACGCAGGCGGCTTTTCACCGGCGACGCTGGGAGACATTGATGGAGATGATACCATAGAAATTATCACCGGATGCAAGGTAGACAGTGCAGGATTGTGGGTGATGCACATGGAAAGTGATACAAATCTTGTTGTGGATAGCGGCTTCCCGAAAGGACCGTTTGCTTTTGGCTCACCCATTGTCATTGGGGATGTGGATACGACTCGCGCTGGACTTGAAATTTTTGGTTGTAGTACAGACGGTCATGCTGTTCTTTATACGTCGTGGGGAGACACTATATGGTCACGTCCAACAAACAACGTTAATTATTTCTTTTCGCCCTCCATTTCTGACGTAGATGGGGATGGAGAGCCAGAATTGCTTGTAAATCAGGGCACAGGTGTCGCTATTTTCAAAAGCAATGGAGATTATCTTAATGGATATCCTACAACTCTGGCATCTGGAGGACCGTCCCAATGCGTGACTGTTGACATGAATGGGGATGGAAAGAGAGAAATCATAAAAGGAAGTGTTGATGGAAAACTTTATGCTCTTACAGATGATGCCGTGGTGTATCCTGGTTTTCCCATAGATCTCCTTGGATACGCCTATCCTACAAGTACAATTAGTGATTTAGATTATGACGGCGAACTTGAACTTGTTACCGCAAGTTTCTCCAATCTTGTTTTTGTGTATGAACTTGGAATACCTGACTCTTTTATCGGTGATTGGCCTACATATCAACATGATAACCAGAGGACAGGTAATTATAATTATTTAGAGGAACACACCTCTTCTGTAGAGGAAAAACTTGATGGTTTTGTCAAAACAAATACTATTGTAGTAAGAAAGACACTTAATTTTGATGGCTTTTTCAGAGATGCTAAAAGCCTCGACGTTTATGACGTAACAGGAAGGCATGTTTTGAGATATGTTAAAAATCGTAGAGGGGCTTTGACCCTTAAAAGGGGAGTTTATTTTATTATAGGTAAAAACTTGAATGGCAAAATGTTCAAAAAGAGGTTGATAGTTTTACCATGAAAGGATTAATTGATTATGTAAACAGAAAGAGAGAGTTTGAAAAAAAACTCTCAACAGGTGGAATACCTGAAGGAGAACGGCGTAAAATTGCCAGTGCTTACTCTAAAATTCTTCCTATCGCTGAGAGAGCAGAAAAGATTTTGCGAATAGAAAAAGACATTGAAGAGGCCAAAGAACTTCTTAATGACCCGGAGATGAAAGAACTTGCAGCAGAGGAGATTGAAAACCTCGAAAGAGAAAAGAATAGATTGCTCATGGAAGTGAAGAAACTCATACTGGAATCATCGATGAACATGGACAAAAACGCTATTATAGAAATACGTGCAGGTGCTGGAGGAGAGGAGGCTGCATTATTCGCTGCTGACCTTTACAGAATGTATACGCGGTATGCAGAAAAGAAGGGCTGGAAGTATTCTGTGATGGACTCTCATCCAACAGATATGGGTGGGTTTAAGGAGATTATCTTTTCTATTGAGGGAAAATCGCCGTATAAATACCTGCATCTTGAATCTGGGGTCCACCGTGTTCAGAGAGTACCGGTTACAGAGTCCGGTGGAAGAATACACACTTCGACAGCATCGGTTGTAGTTCTACCAGAGGCAGAAGAGGCGGATGACATCGTAATTAATCCTGATGACCTTAAAATTGATACTTTTCGCGCTGGTGGCCCGGGAGGCCAATATGTCAACATGACCGATTCTGCTGTAAGGATAACCCATATTCCCACAGGTCTTGTGGTTGTTTGCAGAGAAGAGAGGTCACAGCATAAAAATCGGGAGAAGGCGATGAAACTGCTTAAAGCCCGGTTAAAAGACTTAAGAGAACGAGAGGAGAGAAAAAAGGTTGATGAACAGCGTAAATCAGTTATAGGTACAGGGGATAGAAGTGAAAAGATAAGGACATACAACTTCCCTCAGAACAGAGTCACTGACCATCGCATTGGACTTACAGTCTATAAACTTGCTGAAATAATGGAGGGTAACCTTGATGAGATTATCATCCCTCTCCTTGAGGAAGAGGAAAGAAGAAGACTTGAGTCCATTAATATTGTATAAGAAATTAAGAGAGGGACTTGCTAATATAAGTGATTTCCCTGAATGGGAAGCAAGAGAAATCATCCACCATGTTACAGGTAAAAAACTTGCAGATTTTCTTCTTGAACCAGAAGTAAATGAGACATATTATGATAAGATAGAACGTATACTTAGCAAAAGGCGGGAAGGTATGCCTCTTCACTATATATTGCATAGCGTGTCTTTTATGGGTATTGACCTCGAAGTCAATGACTCGGTTCTTATCCCCCGAAATGAAACAGAGATACTGGTGGAACAGGTACTGAAGGAGAAAAAGGGAAAGGTTCTGGAGATAGGCACTGGAAGTGGCGCTATTGCTATTGTGCTTGCCAAAAATGGCTTTAATGTAGTGGCAACTGATATCAGTTTAGAATCTTTGAATACTGCAAAGAAAAACGCTAAGAAACATAAAGTGGTGGTGGATTTCAGAAAAGGGGCATACTTTAGATGTGTGAGAAAGGGTGAGAGGTTTGATTACATTGTATCTAATCCTCCGTATGTCTCTTTTGAAGAATACAATAAATTACCAATTGAGGTAAAAAAAGAACCCAGGATTGCCCTTGTATCTTCATTCAATGGAATGTGGCACTCTTACAGAATTATGGCAGGGGCAAGAAGGTATCTTAAGCATGGGGGGAAACTTTTCCTTGAGATTTCTCCCCACAGGGCGGAAAAATACGTGCAGGCTGCTTATGCTCTCGGTTATTCCGAGGTCGAGTTAATAAAGGATTTAAACGACAACTTTAGAGTTTTAAAAACAAGGTGGGAGTAAAATGGGCTGGGAACTTGTTGAAAACAAAAGCACTTATCTTGAATACAAAGACCCTGAGAAAGTTTTCAGAATTATAGTCTCAACAAAACTTTCAATAGGGTTAAAAGAGCATATAGGCTACGATTATATAAAAGGACTGAAGCAGATACACTCTTCCAGGGTATACATTGTAGACAGTGCCACAGAAGCGCATAAAATGGAAGGAGATGGTCTCATCACAAAGGAGAGAGGCCTGTTTATTGGAGTACAGGTGGCAGACTGTTACCCTGTATTCTTGCTTGATTACAGTCAACCAGCTCTTGCAGTGTTACACGTGGGATGGAGAGGTGCCAAGGAAGGTATTATTGCTCAGGGGGTAAACAAATTAGTCAGAGAATTGAGAAGTGACCCAGATTCCATTCACGCAGTTATAGGTCCTGGTATATGTGTTAATCACTACGAGGTTGGTGAAGAATTCAGAGAGTATATGAAGTTTCAGCCGTTTCTGAAGGAGATAAAAGGTAAATTGCATCTCGATCTCCACGAATTCATCAAAAGTGAACTCAAGGATAATGACATTTACAATATAGTAGATGCTCCATTCTGTACCTATGAGAGGGATGACCTTTTCTGGTCAAAACGCAGAGACGGGAAGATATTAGGAGAAATGTGGGCTTTTGGCAAGATAATTGAGTTTAATACAAACATACCCGTTCTGGGAAGTTTGATACCCCTCTAAAGGAGAACGACATGAAAATAACAAAATCAATATTGATAATCTTGGGGGTAATTTCGGTCATATTTCTATCATGTGACCACATCTTCTTTGAAAAATATACTGTTAGTGCTACCCTTGTCAAAAATCATACAGGCGAGTTTGATGTTGCAAATGTTATAATTGGCAAAGTAAATGTGGACATTCCTGTGTACATGGATAATTTTGATTACTCCGATTCAGCTTCTTTCCCTGCCAACGTGGAACCAGTAAGTAATGCTGTTGTTAAGATTGGGGATACTGAAATACCAATGAGTACAAATGGTATATATTCAAAAGCGGATATGTCTCTGGAATACAAACAAAGTTATTCCTTATCCATTACTATTGGAGATACTCTTAATATTAACTCTGAGGCGGTAGTACCGGATAGTTTCAGTATAATTACTCCAGCTGATAATGATACTGTTGGCATCCATGGAGTAGAAGTGGTATGGCATAGAAGCGATTCTGCGAGTTTTTATGTGGTATACGTTGATGATGCTGAAGACAGCGTTTCATTAGCAAATGGATATGAGAATGTTGTAAAAGATACAAGCGTAGTTTTACCGGATTCCTGCTTTATGGACCTTGACGGTAACCCTATAGAAGGAG
>JALVYB010000068.1 GCA_027038175.1 Caldifarciminota bacterium
GGCAGAGAAGGAACTCATGTATGCTGAGGGGTCAGACTGGTTCTGGTGGTATGGAGATGACAATCCCACATATTACAAAAACATGTTTGATTTCTTATACAGAAGTCACCTGAGAGAAGTATATAATAGCCTTGGAAGGAGTTATCCTGGTTTTCTCGATATACCAATAGCAGAAGAAAAGGCGGTAACGTGTATTGTCGAAGAGGAAAGTGATTTCATAAGTCCCAAAATTGACGGCAGGGTTACTGACTTTTTTGAGTGGCTTGGTGCTGGAGTTGTTGATTTGACAAAAGGACAGGGTGGGGTTATGCAAAGGCAGGAACTTTCCTTATATCGTATGCTATTTGGGAGAGACGAGAAAAATGTCTATCTCAGGGTTGAAGGGAAAGATGGGATTGATAAAGTTAAAGGGCAGATTAAAATAGAGTTTTTCAACGAAAATGGTGATAAAATAATGGAAGTTATTGAAGGCAAATACAGGGATTGTGTGAGAGAAAAGGTTTTTGAATGTAAAATCCCTCTTGAAAAATTGGCAAAAGACAACGTATTAAGAGTGGCTATGGAAGTTATTCGCGATGATATTCAGGAGGAGAGGTACCCGCAGTATGGGTTTTATGTTTTGCCATTAATCACACCTGAGAAACTCGAAGAAAACTGGATTGTATGAAGGAGGGTAATATGGAAAAGAAGGTTAAATTGCTTCTTGGGCTGCATTCACATCAACCTGTAGGTAACTTCGATTTTGTTTTTGAAGATGCCTATCAAAAGAGTTATTTACCATTTATGGAGGTTACCAGGAACTATCCTGATTTTAAATTCACACTTCATTTTACAGGAGCGTTATGGGAATTTTTTGAAGAGAGGCACCCTGAGTTTATAGACCTTGTTGGCGAGATGCTTGCCAGAGGACAGATTGAACTTGTAATAAGCGGATTTTATGAACCTGTTCTCGCTTCAATTCCAGAAAGAGATAGAAAACTCCAGATTAAAAAGGCAATGGACTATATAAGAAAGAGATTTGGAGAACGACCCAGAGGCCTGTGGCTCACAGAAAGAGTATATGAGGGGGATGTGCTTAAAACCCTTGTTGACATGAATCTTGCCTATGTGGTTGTGGATGACTATCATTTTCTTCAGGCAGGGGTGGAGCAGAACAGGTTATTTGGATATTTTCTCACCGAGTTTGAAGGAAAGAAGATAGCCGTTTTTCCCATTAATCAAAACCTCCGTTACCTTGTTCCGTTTCACAGGGTAGATGAAGTGATAGAGTATTTACAATGGATTAGAGATAATGCAGGTGGAGATGGTGCAATTATATTTGATGATGGTGAGAAATTCGGGGTATGGCCTGGAACGTACGATTGGGTTTACAAAAAGGGATGGCTGAAAGATTTTATCGAAAGGATTTTATCCTCAGATTTTGTTGAAACTGTCACCTATTCTGAGTATCTTAAAACTCATAAACCCCAGGGCAGGGTTTACCTGCCATCTTCATCTTATTTTGAAATGGGTGAGTGGTCTTTACCTGCAGGAGTGGCTGTCAGATTCTCTGATTTTGTAGAGAATTTGAGAAAAAACAACCTTTTTGAGGAAAACAGGATGTTTGTAAAGGGTGGTATATGGAAAAATTTCCTTGTAAAGTACTCTGAGGCTAATTATATGCATAAGAAAATGCTCCTTGTATCAGGTTTTGTCAATGATTTTAAGGGCAGGAGACGTAAAGAGGCCGAAGAACATCTTTTGAAAGCGCAGGCAAACGATGCTTACTGGCACGGGGTATTTGGTGGACTGTATCTTCCGCATCTCAGAAGGGCGATTTATGAAAATCTACTGAAGGCAGAAAGGATTGTAAAACGCAAAGCCTTTATAAGGGATGACATAGATGCAGATGGGTTTGATGAGGTCTACATGCAGAATGGACGTATTGGCATAGGTATAACCTCTAAAGATGGTACAGTTTATGAACTCTCTCTCCTATCTTTAGGGGTAAATTTGCAGGATACCCTGACAAGGAGATTTGAGCATTACCACAGGAACGTTAAAGTAAAGAGAGAGGGTGAAGATAACGCTGGAACAAAATCCATACATGAACTTGAAAGGTATGTCACCCCGGAAGTGAAGAGGGAAATGGTTTATGACTGGTACGAGAGGAGGTCATTTATATTCCATATTTTACCGCAAGATACGAGTGTTGAGAATTTAAGGTATATGGATTTTAGAGAGTATGGAGATTTCGTGAACATGCCTTATACAATGCGGAGTGATGAAAGCAGATTTGCTGTAAGTCTTCACAGAAAAGGTGGAATATATAAAGAGGATTCCAAAAGAGAGTTTGAAATAACTAAAAAAGTGATACTTGATGGGAATACAATTTATTTCAAGGTAAAGAATGCAAAGGATTTAGAAGGTTTGACTGGAGGTATAGAGTTTAATCTTCACTTTGTAAAACCACTATTTGTAGTGGGAAATAAAGAATTAAAAGGGCAGGATACGATGTTTCATGAAAAATCAGCCAGTTCTCTAATGATAAAAGACGATTTTCTGGGTGCTGAGATAGAATTTGTGTGCTCGAAAGAGTGTGACGTTATGCTCTATCCTGTTTATACTCTGTCTCAGTCAGAGGCAGGAATGGATATGGTTTATCAGGGAAGCAGTATAGTTTTTGTTTATCCACTCTCTTATAGAGAGTTCAACATAACTTTAAAAATGGAGGGAAAAGATGCCTGAAATAAGATACGACCCTTTGAGAGTAAGATGGACGGTTATTGCAACTGAAAGAGGCAGAAGACCGCATGATTTTAAGGTTCCCAGGGAAGAGAAAAGAAAGGGCGCTTTGTGTCCATTTTGTTATGGACATGAAGAGAAGACACCACCAGAGATTTTCGTCATCACAGATAAAAAAGATAGGAAACCCAATACTCCCGGCTGGAAAGTGAGGGTCGTTCCCAATAAATTCCCTGCTCTCAGAATAGAGGGTGAATTTAAAAGAGAGGGAGTTGGCATTTTTGATAAAGTGTCAGGAATAGGGGCGCACGAAGTTATTATAGAAACCCCCAAACATGATTCCCATATGGCAGACAGGAGTGTTGAAGAGATACGTGATGTACTTATTGCCTACAGGGAAAGAATAAGGGACCTGAGAAAGGATATAAGATTCAGGTATATTCTGGTTTTCAAAAATCACGGCCGAGAAGCGGGAGCATCTCTTGAACATCCCCATTCCCAGCTTATTGCTACACCGATGGTGCCCACAGTTGTGACTACTGAACTTACCGCTTCTCAGGAACATTTTAGAAGAAAAGAGCGCTGTCTAATGTGTGATATACTCGCACAGGAACTCATGCTTGGTGACAGAATTGTGTGGGAAAATGAGCATTTTGTCATCTGGGAGCCTTATGCGTCCTCTTTCCCATTTGAAACATGGCTTATTCCCAAAAAGCACAGACACGATTTTGCACTTTTAAATGATGAGGAACTTACACATGTTGCTTATGCGTTGAAACAGATGCTTTACAGGATAAAAGTTGTATTAAATGATCCCCCGTTTAACATGATTTTGCATACTGCACCTTCGACTCATGAAAGACCCGGAAGACCACATTACTGGTCTACCATTGAATACGATTACCACTGGCACATTGAACTTGTACCAAGAATCACGAAGATTGCTGGTTTTGAATGGGGGTCTGGACTTCACATAAATCCAACCATTCCTGAAGAGGCAGCAAAGTATTTAAGAGAAGTAGATGTGGATTTCTAAATGTCAAAAAAACTATTAATCGTTGAGTCGCCTACAAAGGCTAAGACGCTCAAGGGGTATCTTGGAAGGGGCTTTAATGTTCTCGCCTCGAAGGGGCATATAAAGGACCTGCCAAAAAGCAGGATGGGAATAGACCTTGAGGGAGACTTTGAGCCCCACTATATAGTTTTGAGAGATAAGAGGCAACTCGTTAAAAAAATACAGGAAGAGGCTAAAAAAGCGGATATTGTTTTTCTTGGAAGTGACCCTGACAGGGAAGGAGAAGCCATCGCACAGCATATAAAAGAAGAAATAGAGAAAAAGGTTACGAATGTTCCAATTAAGAGGGTGCTTTTCTACGAAATAACACCTGAAGAAGTTAAAAATTCTATTAAAAATCCCGGTGATATAAACATAAACCTTGTTAACGCCCAAAAAGCGAGAAGAACGCTTGACAGAATAGTAGGATACACTATAAGTCCTCTTTTATGGAAAGCCATTGCCAAAGG
This sequence comes from Caldifarciminota bacterium, assembly GCA_027038175.1. GTDB lineage: Bacteria > Hydrothermota > Hydrothermia > UBA1063 > CAJXJZ01 > CAJXJZ01. The sequence goes on from JALVYB010000068.1 coordinate 4,249, forward strand.
GCTGTCTGCTGGAAGGGTTCAAACTGTTGCGCTCAGACTTATATGTGAGAGAGAGGAAAAAATAGAGAAGTTCCAGAAAGCCACGTATTACATAATTCAGGCGACATTTGAGAAGAATGGGGTAAAGTTTGAAGCGATATTCCAGCCAAAAAAGAGAATAGAGGACAAAAAAGAAATAGAAAAAATCCTGGAGGATATAAAGGATGCCAGATTTAAGGTCAAAAGTTATGTAAAAAAGGAAAAATACGTTGTACCTCCTCCACCTTATAAGACATCTACCCTGCAACAGGATGCATCGCGTATTCTGGGGTTCCCTCCAAGGAAAACCATGCAACTTGCGCAGAAACTGTATGAGGGAGTTCCTGTAAATGGCAGGCAGAAGGGGTTAATTACCTACATGCGTACAGATTCACTGAGGCTTTCAGATAAAGCGGTGAGAAAAATAAGGGATTACCTTAAAAAAGAGTATGGCACAGATTATGTCCCTCAGAAGGCAAGGGAGTTTAAAGATAAATCAAAATCAGTTCAGGGAGCCCATGAAGCGATAAGACCCACTGACATGAACCTATCACCTGAAGTATTGAGGGGTAAGATTGACGCGGAACTTTTAAAACTCTATGAACTTATCTGGAAGAGAGCAGTGGCATCTCAGGCAAAGAGTGCAAGAGTAGAGGAAAGGAGTGTCATTATAATACCCGAAACTCGAGAAGACATCGAGTTTACAGGTAAGGGAAGTAGAGTGGTATTCAATGGTTTTTACAAAGTACTTGAGAAAATGCCTGAAAAGGTTATCCTTCCTGATTTTGACATTGGTGAGATAGTGAATAAATTGTCCCTTAAGGTCATTGAAAAACACACGGAGCCGCCTCCACGATATACAGATGCCACTCTTATAAAGACACTTGAACAACTTGGAGTTGGCAGACCTTCGACCTATGCACCAACTATATCCACACTGATTGAACGGAAATATGTGATAAGAAGAAAAAAAACTTTGTATCCTACTGAACTTGGGAGACTTGTAAAAGATGTTGTGGTGCCGCGTTTCCCGGAACTGTTTGATGTACATTTTACAGCCAGAATGGAAGAAGAACTTGATGAAATAGAGAACGGCAATATTGAGTGGAAAACTGTGGTAAAGGCTTTCTATGAGAAACTCAAAGTTAAACTCGAAGAATTCAAAGCCAGTATTAATGATATAAAACAAAAAGATGCCACGAAAGAACTTGATGAGAAGTGTCCTCTCTGCGGTGCCCCACTGGTCGTGAGATGGGGAAGATATGGAAAGTTCATTGCATGTTCAAGGTATCCAGAGTGTAAATACACAAGACCCTTGAACGAACCTGAGAAGACCGGTGTAAAGTGTCCTGTATGTGGTGGAGACCTTATTAAAAGAAGAAACAGGAAGGGACAGACCTTTTATGCATGCAGCAATTATCCTGAGTGTAAATTCACAATGAGCCATGAGCCTGTTGCAATTAAGTGCCCTGCATGTGGTTTCCCGGTGCTTGAAAAGATAAAGGGAAAAAACGGGGTGTACTATAGATGTCCTGAATGTAAAAAAACGTTTTCAGAAGAAGAAATAGAGAAGAATAAAAAGAAATGATTTATCTTTACCTCCTGTTGACCCTTGTTAAAATAAACTTCTTTGGAGACCTTATGCCAGCCAACTGGATTGAAGATATACTGGAGAAGAACCCCGACAGTATATTTGTAAATATAGATACTGTTCTTCTTGGTGCCGATTTTAATGTGGTTAATCTGGAGTCTCCTGCCACAGACACAGGAGTTCCTTTTGAAGGGAAGAAGTATCTCTATAAATTTCCACCAGAGTTTATAAAACTCTTCAAAAAGCATAATATCAACGTTTTTCTCCTTGCCAATAACCACATGCTTGACTATGGAGAAGAGGGGCTTTTCTCTACTATAAAAGCCATAAAGAATGCAGGTTGTTATTACGCTGGAGGTGGAAAGAATCTTAAAGATGCTTCCTGTGGTGTAATTATAGAGAAAAATGGCTATAAGATAGGCATATTAAACTTTGCTATGACCTTTCCCCTTGAATTTTATGCCAAAAAACAAAGGCCAGGTATTGCACCCGGTTATCCAGGTAATGTCCTTCCAGAGGTCAGGAAAATGAGAAAGAAGGTAGATTTTCTCGTTGTCTCTTTTCATTTTGGTGCAGAGAAAATGGATACTCCAAAGGACTATCAAATAGAGATGGCGAAAAGATGTATAGATAATGGTGCAGATCTGGTTTATGGGCATCATCCTCACAGAGTTCAACCCGCAGAGGTATATAAAAACAAACTAATTTTTTACTCTCTCGGAAATTTTATATTTGGCTCATATTCAAGGACGGTCAATGGTGCTTATCTGCATGCAGAGATAACAGGTGACTCTGTCTATTACAGGATTTACCCTTTAAATGTTGACCCTGTTATTACAGGTTTTGCTACATATCCCCACAGGGATACTGTTCTTTTAGAGCATATAAAAAGTCGCTGCAAGAAATGTCGTTATACTTCTGATAAGGGTGCCTTAAGTCTTGTCCTTCCACTTAAATGACGTTATAATACTTAACCAGCACAGGAGGTATAAATGGCTAATATTAAGTCAGCAAAAAAGAGAATCAGACAGAATGAAAAGAGAAGATTAAGAAACAAGGCTTATAAAAGCTTTCTGAAGACCATAACCAAAAAGTATATAAGAGAAGAGGATCCTGAAAAGAAGAAGGAGCTACTTCAGAAGGTCTATTCTGCCTATGATAGGGCAGTGTCCAAAGGTATTCTCCACAGGAATACCGTTGCAAGAAAAAAGAGTAAACTTGCCAGGTTAATGACTCTGGGCGGTTAGCTCAGTGGTGAGAGCGCCTGCCTTACAAGCAGGAGGTCGGAGGTTCGAATCCTCCATCGCCCATTTTAAAATCGGGGCGTAGCGCAGCTTGGTTAGCGCACCAGCATGGGGGGCTGGGGGTCGGTGGTTCGAGTCCACTCGCCCCGATTTTTTATGAATTATTCCTATTATACTTAATATTGTTGAGCGGCATAAACTTGTTTATCACCCTTAATTTTTACCATATACTCTGACATAGCACGGCAGATAATATAAGAACAAAGGAGGGGGGAGATGAAAAAGATCTTTTCCATAATAGCAATAAGTACGTTAATGTTAGCCGGGGCATGCAGTACAGCGAAAGTAAAAAACACCGGCACAGTGAGGACGGTAAAGTCTAAAATAACCGAAAATCCAGGTGATGATCTTGAAAGTGGTATTGTAATAGCATCATTCTCCATGGAAGGCGGTGGATACAGTGAAATGGGTTTCTATCCTGCTCGTCTTCTGCAGGAAGCCGATGAAACTACCAAGGGAGAATATAAAGTACAGTCATTGATGGGTAGTTCCGATGTGGCGGAAGGCCAAATCCACTGGACAAAGTATGTTGTATTTAAATCCCATCTGGCCAGAAAAGAAGATATAAAGAAAGGGATGATAGTCCTTGGTGTTTTTGATTCCAATGCAAGAGAGAAAGATGATTTAAAAAGGGCTATCTGGAACAGATTGGTTGTCTTTGATACCGATGAACTTTATAAGGGCAAGGTAAAACTTGGTTCTGTCTGGCATCTTGATAAAAGTGATGAATCAGATATGGTAAGTGAAATACCACTCTGTAATATACGCGTGATTGATAGTGCTTCCTTTTTAACCGAAACAAAGTAACATATCTTCTGCTGCCGTGCTTTTTTGTATTGATTTTAAATCAATAGTTAACTCCATACGTTTGCCTTTTCATATAAAGTAAGTTATAATTTTAACAAATTAGGGAGGCTTCTTATGGAAAAGGTGCTTATATACGGGTGGGGCTCTTCGGAGCATCTAAACGTACCTGAGGTAAATGAGGGCCTTGTGAATCTATTTAAAAAGATGAAGGTTGATTATGTGATTCACGAGGACGAAGTAACATGTGCTGAAGGTCTTTCAGGTCTTGGTTATTCGGATGAACTCAATCAAATTGCTCCCGTGATAATAAAGGGTATTGAAAAGGCTGTAAAAGAGCACGGTGTTACAATAGCAGTTACACCCTATGCTGCATCCTACTACGCGTGGAATTTTACTTTGAAGGATAAAGGATTTGAACTTCCCATTCCCATGGTTCACATAGTGCAGTATCTGTATGACAACCTTCCAAGACTCAAATTCAAAGAGTATAAAAAAAGAGTGCTGATACACGATGGATGTCGTCTTGGAAGATATGCAGGTGTTGTAAAAGAACCGAGAGAGGTGCTTAAGGCAATACCCGGGCTTGAACTTGTCGAGATATATCATCCTGAACTTGAAGTGGGTGTAAGAAATTTAAAGCCATGGGATACATCTCCATGCCCTGGTGGCTGGCTTGAGATTATAATGCAACCCCTTATGAAACACGTGGCAAAGAATGTGATAGACAGGTATGTTATGCCACAGAAACCTGATATTGTAACTTCTACGTGTGCAAATGGTTACCACGCCTTCAAAGCAGGTCAGGAATTCGGAAAGCACGATATAGAAGTCAAATACTTCTCAAATATTGTTGAAGAGGCTCTGGAGGGATAAACATGGAAGAGAGAAACGTTGATAAGATTTATAATGAATATGTTGAAAGAATAGTAACACAGGGTGCTGAGAATGAAACTGTCAGGATAGCACTCGGCAGAGCAATCGCTGCTTTTAGAAAAAACAGGCAGGCAGCACTTAATAAGTATCCTCATACCGTACCTCTTGCTACAGAGGTTCGCAGGATAAAAGAATACTCAATTGAACATATGCATGAACTGGTAGACAGGGCATGTGAGTCAATTGAAGAGAATCACGGACATTGTTATAAAGCAAAGGATAAAGATGAGGCTCTCGAGATTTTTGACAGGATTATTGGCACAGGCAAAACCATAGTTCAGAGTAAATCCCTTACTGCTGAGGAAATCTCTTTGAGGCATCATCTTGAAGAAAAAGGGAATGAGGTGTTTGAGACAGACCTCGGGGAGTTTATTACACAGCTTCTTGGCAATAGACCCATGCACCTTCTTGCACCTGCTATCAACGTTCCCAGAGAAGAAGTGGCGGCTTTGCTCGAAAAGTACACCGGCGAGAAAATAGACCATAAAGACATCACGGCAATGGTCAATACAGTGCGCAAAATTCTCAGGGACAAGTTTTTCAAGGCTGACTTTGGAATAAATGGAGCCAACGTTATATCTGCTGATACCGGTAGTATGTTCATTATAGAAAACGAAGGTAATGCAAGACTTGTGACAGGTGCTCCTCCAGTTGAAATAGCCCTTATAGGTATGGAAAAGGTCGTGCCGACCCTTCAGGATGCCTTCAAAACAGTAGAGGTTACCTGGAGGTATGCAAATTACAAGATGCCCGCATATCTCAACATTATTTCCGGTCCCTCCAAGACAGGGGATATTGAGAAGGTCATAACCTATGGCGCACATGGACCGAAGGAACTTCATGTGATATTCCTGGATAATGGGCGGTCAAAGATGGCTAAAGACAAGGTTTATAGAGAAGCCCTTTACTGCCTTAGATGTGGTGCGTGTTTATATGAATGTCCTGTTTACGAGATAACTGCCGGCTACTATGGGAAGAAGTATCTTGGAGGTATTGGAACAATATGGGATGCTTTTACAACAGTAGGATTTAAAGAATCAGTTCCCATGGCGTATACGTGTCTTCGCTGTGGAAGATGCAAGAAGACCTGTCCTCTCAGCATAGATACGCCAAAAATGGTGGCTAAACTCAGGAATGACCTCAAGAAAATGGGGTATGTACCAGCACCTGTAAGGATGTTCGCAGAGGAAATTTTGAAAATAGCAGAAGAACAGAAGTGAGTTGAAGGTAGTTCTCCAAAGGGTAAAAAGAGCAAAGGTAAAAATTTTAGATGACGGCACAGAGCAGGAGATAAATCGAGGTATAGTACTGCTCTGTGCCATTTGTAAAAAAGATACAGAAGAAGAACTGAGGTGGGTGAGAGATAAATGTCTCAACCTCCGTATTTTTGAAGATTCAGAGGGTAAAATGAACCTCTCTCTCCTTGATATAAAAGGAGAGGTTCTTGCAATATCAAATTTTACTGTTGCTGGTAATACCAGAAAGGGTCGGAGGCCGTCATTTGATAGGGCTGAAACTCCTGAAAGAGCAGAGAAGATGTTTGTAAAATTTATCAATTTTCTCAAAGAATACGGTTTGCCTGTTAAAACAGGTAAATTCGGCGCAAAAATGCTTGTTGAAATTGAAAATGATGGTCCTGTGACATTAATAGTAGAAAAGAGTTCACAAAAGGGAGATTGATATGCAGGAATTTATAATGGTAATAACAACAACGGATAACAAAGAGAAAGCAAAAGAAATTGCCAATGCTCTTGTTAGAGAACACCTTGCAGCCTGTGTACAGATTATAGACGGGGTTGAGAGTGTATATATGTGGGAGGGAAGAATTGAGACATCAAAGGAGTATCTTTTGTTCATCAAAACGCGAAATTCCCTTTATAAGAGGGTAGAAAATCTCATAAAAACAATACATAATTACGAACTTCCTGAGGTAATAGCAATTCCTGTGGAACAAGGCTTAGAAGAATATCTAAATTGGGTTAAGAGTTGTACAGAATAAAAGGAGTTTTAAGATGTTAACCCGTAGGAAAATAGGTCTTCTCCTTGGGCCCATTTTGTTTTTGGTGGTTTACTTGTGGCCCATGCACATGAGCACTCAAGCTCACAGGTTGCTTGCCCTTTTCGCATTTGTAATAATTTACTGGCTTTTAGAGGTTATCCCAATTGGAATAACGGCTCTTTTGGGAGCAGCCTTAATGGTTCCACTGGGTATTACGGGTACAAAAGAAGCCTTCAGTGCATTTTCAAATCCCATTGTTATGCTATTTTTAGGCAGTTTCATTCTGGCGGAAGGTATGGTTGTCCACAATCTCCACAGGAGAATAGCCCTTTACATACTTTCAAGAAAATGGGTGACATCCTCTTTTCTTGGGCTTATTACAGGCGTTGCATTTATCCCTTTCTTTTTGTCCATGTGGATGAGCAATACTGCGACCACTGCAATGATGTTACCTATTACTCTGGGAATATTGAATTTGATAGAAAATAAAAAGGATAAGAAAATAAGTACCCATGCGGGTATTCTTTTACTTATTGCATACGCTGCCTCCATTGGAGGAATTGCCACTCCTGTAGGTACACCTCCAAATCTTATAGCCTTGGGATTTCTTAAAAATCTTGGTATTGAAGTGGGTTTCTTTCAGTGGATGGTATTTGCATTGCCTGTTGCCATAGTAAGTTTTATATTTTTAGTCGCTTACATGTATTTTTCCATGGAAAAGCCAGATTTTGAGCATGAGAGAATATACAGAGAGGTCACAGAGGAGCGAAAATCCCTTGGAAAAATGTCAAGGGGAGAAAAGAATGTTCTTTATACTTTCCTGGTGGTGGTTGTTCTCTGGATATTACCAGGTCTTTTCAGAGCAACTGGCAAAATAATTCATTCGGAGGAACTTCTTACACTTTACAGCATTTTTCACAGATATTTAAACGAGAAAGTGGTGGCGATTTTAGGCGCTACTTTCTTGTTTTTGTTGCCTGTAGATGTAAAGAATCTCAAGTTTACGCTTGATATTGATGTTTTAAAGAGAATAGACTGGGGGACACTTCTTTTGTTCGGTGGAGGGCTCTCACTTGGGACGCAGGTTTTTAAAACAGGTCTTGCTCACTACATAGGCACTGTACTAAAAGGAATTATAACGCCAACGAGTTTGGTTGTTACTCTCTTTATTATCGTACTATCTCTTGATTTCCTCACTGAGATTACATCTAATACAGCAACCAGTAATGCCTTCATTCCCATTATAATAGGTGTTGCACAGGCATCTGGTTTACCTATTTTAACACTTGTGGTGGGTGGTACCATTGCTGCAAGTTTTGCATTTATGTTACCTGTTGCCACGCCCCCCAATGCAATTGTCTTTGGAAGTGGTGAGATAGAACTTGATACCATGGCAAAGGTTGGGTTTGTGCTTGACATTGTAGGTGCTATTATTATTACACTTTTTGTGTATTTAATCATATAAAAAGATGTTTTGCCTTCCCAGGATGTAATTCAGGAGGCTGTTGCAATACTTACAATTTTAACGGTTTTTCTTGACCGTCCATTTTGGGATTTCTATAATTAAATACCTGCAAAAATAGGGAGGTGAGATAATGTGTGACTATGCCCGATGCAGTCTATATCTGGGCAGGTTATATCTTGACAACTGGTGAATATAAAAAGAAAAAAAGGAGGTGGATAATTGAAAAAAGCCCTTGGGGTGCATGTAATAATAGAAATGTATGATTGTGATCCTGAAACACTCAAAAATAAGGATCAGGTTGAAAAAGCATTCCTGGACATAGCCAAAAAATCCAACGCCCACGCCTTAGGTTCATTCTTCCATCAGTTTCAGCCGCATGGTGTCTCTGGTGTCGTTATAATAGAAGAGTCCCATCTTTCAATCCACACATGGCCAGAACATGGTTATGCTGCTGTTGATTATTTCTATTGTTCTGACGATGTTGATATGGATGTAGCCCTGAAACTCTTTGAAAAATATTTCAAACCCGGCCACATGACGGTTATGGAACTCAAAAGAGGGGTTTTCAGGGAGCAGGATATGTTCAAATACGCAGACTCTGTAAAAGAAGAGGCTCTGGTATAGAGGAGGTGAGTATGGATAAGGACCCGGATAGTAATTTATGGTTTGAGGAGCCCTATACAGAAGGCCTCAGATTCCATTACAGGGTAAAGAGGTATGTGGCGGCTAAACAGACGAAGTTTCAGTATGCGGAGATAATAGACCTTTTTGCATTTGGCAGAACGTTGTTTCTGGACGGAAAGTTGCAATCTGCGGAGATAGATGAACACATATACCACGAAATGCTTGTCCATCCTGCCATGCTTATGCATCCTTCACCTAAAAATGTTTTGATAATGGGTGGAGGCGAAGGTGCAACCCTGAGGGAAGTGTTGAAGTACTCTGTAAAAAGGGTATACATGGTTGATATTGATGAAGAACTTGTGAATATGTGCAAAGAATATCTGCCCAAATGGCATGATGGCAGTTTTGATGATGAAAGGAGTATTGTTTTATTCCAGGATGCAAGGAAATTTGTAGAGGAATATAATGGCGAGCCCTTTGATGTTGTAATTTCAGACCTTACAGAACCCATAGAGGAAGGACCCGCCATATACCTCTTTACCCGGGAGTTTTATTCCACATTGAAAAATAAAATGTCCGAAGATGGAGTGTTCGTTGCACAATCAGGTAGTGCTGAATATTTATACACCGAGTTTATATCGGCCCTTTCCGCAACTCTCAAACAGATTTTCCCCCATGTATTGGGATACCATGATTACGTATTTTCCTTCCAGTTGAACTGGGCTTTTCTTATCGCTTCTAAAAAGTATTCACTGAATGAGCAAAAGCAAGTAATGGAAAAAAACTTTGACATTATAAAAGATAAAGTTGAATACTTTACCCCCGAATACTTCTTTGCTAAAACCGTTTTACCTCCCTATATGAAAAAGAGCATGAGAGAGGGAAGGGTTATAACAGATAAAGAACCCTATGTTTGGAAGGCTTAAAAACTATATAATTGTTTCAGGTGCTGGCAGGGGAAGAACCCATTTGAATGCCTTTGATGCTGCCCTGCATGATGCCGGTATTTCTAAGTACAATCTCATAAGAGTTTCAAGTATTCTTCCCCCTGGAGCAGAGGAAAAGAAGTCGATTGACCTTCCGGCAGGTGCTCTTTTACCGATTGCTTATGGAAGTATTGAAAGTTCTGAAGAAGGCACCTTAATTACGGCAGGTATTGCCGTTGCTATTCCTCAGAGTATGGAAGAACATGGAGTAATAATGGAATATTCAGGTTATTTACCGGAGAAAGATGCAGAGAAACTCCTTTACCAGATGGCTCAGGATGCGATGGAGATGAGAAAAATTCCTGTGAAGGAAATTAAGGTTAAAACAATATCAAAGAAAGTAGATGGCATTGTTTCAGTTTTTGCCGGGGTGGCGTTGTTTTAATGAAACTTTATTTTACTGAATTTCATGACGAAGGTACCGGGATTGTTTTCAAGATTAAGAAGGAGTTATTCTCTGCAAAATCCCCTTATCAGGAAATAAAAATTTTTGACACCTATACCTTTGGAAGGCTCCTTGTTCTTGATGGTCTTGTCATGCTCACGGAGAGGGATGAATTTGTTTATCATGAGATGCTTGTTCATCCTGCCTTTTATTTTAAAGGTAAAGCAGAAAAAGTCGGGGTAATAGGCGGGGGAGACGGAGGAACAATAAGAGAAATACTTAAATATCCGGATGTCAAGGAGACATATCTTGTAGAAATTGACAGAATGGTGGTGGATGCAAGCAAAAAATACTTACCATTTACTGCGTCTTCCCTTGATGACAGGCGTGTAAAGATTTTCTTTGAAGATGGAATCCGTTTTTTAAAAGAGAGAGGAGAAGATTTTGACCTTTTGTTTGTTGACTCCTCCGACCCTGTGGGACCAGCAAAAGCCCTCTATTCAATGGAGTTTTACAAAAGCATAAAGAAAAACCTGAAAGAGGATGGTATTGTGGTCTTTCAGTCAGAGTCTCCCTGGTATCATCTTGATATTATAAGGGAGCAGATTGAGGGGCTTTCAAAATTGTTTTCAAGTGTAAAACTCTATCTTGCCTCCATTCCCACATATCCTGGAGGCTTCTGGAGTTTTACTATAGCAACCTCCAGAGAACTTGTTGGAGAGAGAGATTATATTCCAGAAGGTCTGAGATACTACAATAAAAGTATAAGAGAAACCCTTTTCTGGTTGCCCGAGTTTGTGAAAAATGTCACAGGTTAAGGTTTTTGGCGTGCCATACGAGGGAAAGGAAAACTTCCAGAAGGGCACCTTTTTTGCTCCATCCTTTATAAGATACCACCTTACTTCACTGGAGTACTATTCCGCCATTCAGGATAGGTACATGGAAAACTATGAGGACCTGTCAGATTTTTACCCACCGCTTGATGTAAGCGGAGAGGAGTTTATGAAGTTTCTCATAGAGAAACTCAACGCTCTTGAGATAGAGCCACCGTTTATTGCGCTCGGTGGGGACCACTTCATAACCCTCCCCATTGTGAAGTATCTGAAGGATAGGGGTTTTGAATTCAAGGTTGTTCACTTTGACGCCCACATGGATAGAAGAGAGGAGTTTGAGGGAGAAAAATACAACCATGCCACCTTTATGTATCATGTTGAAAAACTCCTCGGTAGAGAGAACGTTTTAAGTGTTGGAATCCGTACAAAAGCCCCGTGTGAGAAGAAAGAGGATAATATTTTTTATGCTTGGGAAGATTATTCCAGCATACTGAAAGAAATAGATGCACCTCTCTATCTTACCCTTGACCTTGATGTCATAAATCCCTCAGATTTCCCGGGTGTTACCAATCCAGAGCCCGGTGGCCCAATGATAATGGATGTTATAAAAGACATTCTTTCGCTGAAAAACATAATATCAGCAGATATTGTGGAGTTTTCTCCTCTTATGGATGATAGCACCAATTCTGCCACAAAAGCAGCCTTTATTTTCAGAGAACTTCTCATAAAACTCCAGAATGGGTGAAAAGTTTTTATGCGATGCCACATGTCACAGGCTTGCTAAATGGCTTAGATTTCTTGGTATTGATACAGAAACAACCTCTGAATACAGGACTTATCCCCTTCTGAGAATGGCGGAGAAAGAGGGAAGAATACTTCTCAGCAGGAATAAAGCATTCCTGAAAATTGAAAACCCACAGGTTTACGTTTTAAGAAGCGATTTCATATTTGAAGAATTAAAAGACGTGATAGAACATTTTGGAATTAAAAACCCTCTATTATTCACAAGATGTATAAGATGCAATTCTATCCTTGAAAGGGTGAAAAAGGAAGAGGTAAAAGGCAGGGTGCCATACTTTACATTTAAACACTTTGACGAGTTCAAAGTCTGTCCACATTGCAATAAAATATACTGGCAGGGTTCTCATTATGAACTTATAAAGAAAAGGCTCATGAAGGAGGGCATATGGGAGATTTTATTTTAACACCGGAGGAGATGAAGAGGATCGATGAGTGGACAATAAAGGATTTCGGTATCCCGGGGTTTACCCTGATGGAACAGGCAGCAAGGGGAATAGTGGATATAATAGAGACGGAGTGTGAAGGAGAAAAGGTGATTGTTTGCGCAGGTGGTGGAAACAATGGAGGAGATGGATTCGCAGCAGCGAGATATTTGTTGAACAGAGGGTATCAGGTACTTGTGGTATTCACAGGGAAAAGGGAAAAATTAAGGGGTGAAGCAAAGAAGAATTTTGAACTCTATGAAAAACTCGGTGGAGAAACTATAGACCTTGAAGATTTTGACCCCGAGTTTCTTGATGAGGCTGATATTATTGTAGATGCTATATTCGGGACGGGGTTCAGGGGTGAAGTAGAGGGAAAGGTAAAAGACCTCATAAAGAAAATAAACAGGACAGATGCATGTGTGGTATCGGTTGATATTCCGAGCGGAATAAATGGTCTCACAGGAGAAGTTGGCGGCATTGCCGTTCTCGCTGATATTACAGGTACAATGGCATTTGTAAAAAGAGGGCTTTTGCTTTACCCCGGAAGGTATCATGCAGGAGAGGTTGTTGTCATAGACATTGGCATACCCTATAACATACCATTTGAACCGAAATACAGGATTCTGGATGAAGACGAGTTTTACCTGCCATTCAAAATAGGAAATGAGCATAAGGGGAAGAATGGAAAACTATTGATTGTATCTGGTTCTATAAACTTTACAGGTGCACCTGTTCTGTGTGCTGATGCTGCGCAGAAAATAGGTGCAGGCCTTGTATATTTGCTTGTTCCTGAAGATGTGCATTCTGTGATAGCATCAAAATTAAAAGACCCTGTTGTCATACCCTATGCAAAACCTGAAGATATAAAAAGACACATAGAAGATCTGAAACCACATGGCATTTTGTTTGGTCCTGGGGTGGGGAGAGGAGAGCATACGGTAAAGATTTTAGAAATACTGCTTGAAAAAGAAGATATTCCCCTTGTGATTGACGCAGATGGTATATGGGCACTCGGAGAGATAGATAAAGTAGAAAGAGAAGATGTTGCAATAACCCCACATCCCGGAGAAGCCTCATTTTTGCTTGAGGAAAGTCCTGATAGAATTGATAGGGGAAGGTTTGATTATGCAAAGATTTTAAGAGAGAAGACCGGTTATAATGTTGTGCTCAAAGGAAATCCAACTGTAATTTCAACCTCTTACGGTAATTTTGTTAATATACTTGGCAATGAAGGGCTTGGGAAAGGTGGAAGTGGAGATGTCCTGTCAGGTTTCATAGGTGGATTGCTTGTCCAAACACACGATATAGAAAACAGCCTTCTTGCTGGTGTTTATATACATGCTTTGCTTGGAGATATTCTATACGAAGAAATGAATGGGCCATACTATGTACCGCACGACCTCATTGACAATCTACCGCTCGTTTTTGAGGTGTTGAATGATTAAATTGTTACTTTTTGCCTTTCTATATTTAGGAAACTTTTCCAGTGTAAATTCACTTCAATTTACTGGTCGGGGTTTCTGTGCTGCTACCGAAAAAGGCGTGTTCGTTTATGATATGAGCAGGGGGATAGTTGCTTCTTTACTTGCTGACAATCCTTATGTCGCAGCCTATGACCCATCGTCAGGAGAACTTGCATACATTGATGCCCATGGCGTACTTTCCTATTATTCTACCTTCTTTGGTACTATAAAAAGAATAGGTCAGGTGTCTCAGGTAAAGGGAATTGGCATTCAAAATGGCGTTATTATGCTCATATATAGAAACGGAGCAAAAAGATTTATCACCAGGTTAGGACAGCCTGCTCCCCATATTTACATGGACACCATGAAAATTGCGAAAGATAGGGAAATACCTATGTATCTTCGGACGAGAACCTATCAAAACGCATGTTATGCCTTTTACAGAGCAACGAGTTTTGCAAGGGGCTACAATTACGATTATGTTGGCACTAATGGGACTGGGGTGTTTATATTTGACAGAACGATGAAGAGAAAACTGTCTTCTGTATTTTTGAATATAGAGCCACCCATTTACAGACTAATACGCGTTTTTGACACAGTTTACGTATTACACAGCAGAGGAATCACTAAAATAAGCGGGAAATATAATGCCTCACTTACCACGAATTGCTTTCAGAATGGATTTTACCCTGTGGATATCTTATTCGGCGAAAAAGAAAACTATGTTATAAATAGACATGGATATTACACACAGGAAGAGCCTTTCTTCTTCACGCCTTTTTCTCAGGAGTGTGGAGATGCGCAGAAGGTTGTCTATGATTCAAAAGGTGGTATTGTCGTTCTAAGACACTGCCTTTTAAGAATTACAGATAAAGGAATCCCCCGAAAATTGCTGAAACTAAATAAAGAGGATATACAGGATGCGGGTATAACGGGAGAAAATCTGTACCTTATATTGAATGGAAGGCTGGTACGTTTAAATGATACCCTTTACACCGAGGTGGATTACAAAAATGAGCCAATAATCGCATCACGTATAATCCAGGGCATTGGGAGGGTGTACATCCCTGCAAAAAGAGGTGTATTCCTGGTGGATGGTGAACATGAGACTCTGATTCGCTCACCATTTAATATGCTGGATGTAACAGATGGTGTTGAGGAAGAGGGCAGTGTATATTTCTCTCTAAAAACTAAGGTAGTGGAACTTGATGTTAATAATGGTGCATGGAGAAATATTCAAATAGAGAATATCAGGGCAAATAATATAACAGCAATAACCAGTATATCAGGCAGGTTGTATATTGGAACAGACAGGGGGCTTTATATAAAATGATTGCATGTTGCAAACAATATTGCAAAATGCAATGCAATGTGTATTGTATGTTGTAAAAAATGGGTATTTTACGTTCCCTTGATTTGGCATCTAAATTGCCCTATAATTAGTGAAGTAAAAAACAAAAAACAGGAGGTGTTAAAATGAGGAAAGGGTTTACACTGATAGAACTCCTCATCGTGATCGCAATCATTGCGATCCTGGCAGCAATAGCCATACCACAGTTCGCAAAATACAGAATTAGAGCCTATAACGGCTCAGCAGAAAGTGACCTGAGGAATGCAAGAACAACAGAGGAAGCATTCTTCGCAGACTGGCAGAGTTATGGTAACACAGGTGGTGTGGTTTCTGCACCTAACGCAGTTACAATAAGTGATGGTACCCACAACGAGACATTCAATCTCTCTACAAAGGTCAGTATTGTTATAAACACAGATGCTAACAATGTAAGTTACACAATGGTAACAAAACACGTAAATGGTGACACATACTATGGTGCAGACTCAGATGTACAGGGAATCTACTTCTCAAAGCAGGATGCTAATGTAAATGTGTTACTTGCTGCTGGTGACTGTCCTGCTTCAGTAGCACAGCAGGATGACTTTAACGGCGTAGCCGGTCCTAACGGTGGTCCTAACTGGACACTCCAGTAAGGCATAGTTCAAAAAGATTTGCAAAAGGGGGCTTTGAGCCCCCTTTTTTTATGCACGATATTTAGGATATAATAATAACCATGATAGTTCAGTTTGAAGATGTTGAAAAATCTTTTCCCTTAAGGGATATAGGAGGTCCACGCCAGAAGGTTTTGAGGGGTCTCTCTTTCTATATTCATGAGGGTGAAATCCTTGGGCTTGTTGGTCTTAATGGACAGGGGAAGAGTACAACCATCAAACTTATGCTCGGGCTTATTTATCCGGAAAAGGGTACAATTAATATATTTGGTAAAGAGCCGGGAAATACAGAGATTAAAAAGAAAATCTCGTATCTTCCTGAAAATCCTCATTTCTTTGATACTCTCAATGCTATTGAGTTTTTGCATTTTGTGGGGACCCTGAGGGGCCTTAGAGGTAATGACCTCAGGAAAAAAATAAAGAATATGCTTAATATAGTTGGTTTAACCGGAAATGAGAAGAAGTCCATTAGAAAGTATTCCAAGGGTATGGTTCAGAGACTCGGACTTGCACAGGCTTTTTTAGGCAGGCCGGAGTTTGTTATACTGGATGAGCCTTTATCAGGGCTTGACCCTCTGGGCAGGAAGATGGCAAAGGAACTTATTTTAAATCATAAAAAGAATGGTGGCACTGTGTTTTTTACATCTCACATTCTTGAGGATATTGAGGATATGGCAGATAGAATTTTAATAATGAATCGAGGGAGAATAGTTAAAGAAGTTCAAAAAGAAGAACTTGGAGGGAGAAGCCTTGAAAGTGTTTTTGTGGAGGTAATAGAAAATGACAAGAATGATTCTACTTACTCTTAAAGAATCAGTTAAAGAGAGAGCGTTTTACGGAACTTTAATAGTTTTTCTCTTTTCCATAGGCCTTTACTTTATAGTTAACAGTTTTACTATGTTTGAGCCAGAAAGAGTGATGCTCATTTATTCCCTCTCTACGGTTGAGATTATTTCCCTTCTCCTTGTGTTTTTCCTTGTCTTCACTTTCTTAAATGAAGACCTTTCAAAAAAGTCTCTTGAATACCTTTTATCTTTGCCCATTAAAAGGTGGGAGTATGTTGCGGGAAGGTTTCTGGGTATATCCCTATCCGGTTTCGTGGTACTATTTGTAACCACGGTTGTATTCTTTCTCATGCACTATATTGTTTTTGGAGTGTTTTACTTTAAAATGTTTCTTCACATCCCTCTTATCTTTGTCATGTCAATGATGATAATTTCTTTTGCTTTTCTCCTTATAAATGCAAGTAAAAGGCCTGTTCTCATCGCCTTTCTTGTTTTATTTATATACGCTATAGGTATAAACCTGGATGATGCTGTGCAGTTCCTTGGAACAAAGAAAGCTGCATCCATACCGTATTTTTCTAAACTCCTTGTTAAGATAGCATACTATGTTTTTCCAAATCTTTCTTTCTTTGATATGAAAATTCCGATTTCGTATGGTATAGGCATAAACCCTGAGCATTATGTGCTTGTGCTCATTTACGGGTTGATTTACACCGGTTTTATAATGCTTTTTGCTGTAATTTTGTTTAATCGCAAAGAGATAAAATGAAAAGGTTTTTTTTAATAGGGATTCTGCTGGTATTTTTTTTATTTATTAACAGAACTTTTGTGCCGAAAATTTCAAGATACAGGAAAATTCAAAAAGGAGAGGCAGGACTTTTTCTCCTTTCTCCAGATGCAGAAAAATTTATATCTCTTGATTATGAAGGCTTGAGGAGTTTCTGGGTAACTCTTGATTTAAGGGTATTCCTTGCCACTCTTCTTGAAACTCATCCGTATTTTCCGAAGTGGGCGGGTGATGTTGTATATAAGGCTTACAGGGTGGCATCCTTTTTAAACCCTTATTACTTTGACATTTATTACATTGCAAGTTTAAACCTCATGTGGGACTTTAAGAGATACAGTGACGCTGAGGAAGTATTGAAGAGGGCAATACAGTATATGCCTCGTAACTGGCTCTGGCATTTTTTTCTTAGTTTTGAATACTTCTATTTTCTGAAAAAATATGACCTTGCCGCAGAACACATGAAAATAGCAGCAAAACTCAAGCACAGTGCTCTCCTTGCTTCCCTTGCTGCACGTCTTTATTACTCTTCTGGAAGAACAGAGATAGCGCTCTCCATACTGGATAATCAGATAAGAAATACGCAGAACGAAAACTGGAAAAAAGAACTGCTAAAGAGGAAAAAGGCACTTCTCGCAGTTCTAAAAATTGAGAGAGCCATTGAAATGTATGAAAGAAAAGAGGGCAAGAAACCCAGGACCTTAGATGTGCTCGTTGAAAAAGGCTATCTTAAAAAAATCCCACAGGACCCCTATGGGGGCAGGTTCTATATTGATAAAAATGGCAATGTGAAATCAACGAGTAATTTCACTGAAAAAAGGGAGAGTGAAAATGGGCATGAATGATGAACTTAAAAGAAAACTACTTGAGTTTCAGAAAAATGAAATAACCGAGCATTTTGTTTACATGAAACTCTCTAAAATGGCAAAAGGTGAAAACAAAAACGTGCTTGATAAAATCGCAAGGGATGAGAAGGCACATTATGATATATGGAAAAATTATACCCAGGTGGATGTTAAGCCTGATAAATTGAAGATATTTTTCTATACCTTTCTTGCCAGAATAATGGGGATTACATTTGCCATAAAACTCATGGAAGGGGGAGAGGAAGGCGCGCAAAAATCTTACGACAGTATAAAGGGTCATATACCAGAGGCAGAGAAAATCATAGAGGAAGAGGTCGTCCATGAAAATGCTCTGATTGATATGATTAATGAAGAGAAACTTGAGTATATTGGTTCAATGGTGCTTGGTCTGAATGATGCACTTGTGGAGATAACCGGAACCATAGCAGGTCTCACTTTTGCTTTGAGGAATACAAAACTTGTAGGTCTTGCAGGTGTTATAACAGGAATTGCCGCATCTCTTTCTATGTCAGCATCTGAGTATCTCTCAAGACGACACGAGGGTGATAAATCACCTTTGAAAGGTGCCACTTATACGGGTATTGCTTATATTTTTACCGTGTTTTTTATTGTTCTTCCCTACTTTCTTTTCAAACTTTACTATGTGTCTTTTGGCTTCACGCTCCTTTTTGCTCTTTTGATTATTTATTTCTTTACGTTCTTTGTGTCTGTTGTGAAGGGTGCTAACTTCAAAAAAACCTTTATGGAAATGTTTATTATCAGTTTTGGGGTGGCACTCCTATCGTTTGTGATAGGAATTATTGCAAGGAAAATCATTGGAGTTGACATTTAAAGGAGGAAGTTATGTTAAGTGATATAGAAATAGCAAGAAGGATAGAACTTGAACCCATTGAAAAAGTGGCGGATAAAGCAGGTATATCTTCGGAATATCTGGAAAAATACGGAGAATTCAAGGCAAAAGTTAATCTTTCCTTTTATGAAGAGATAAAGAACAGGAAAGATGGCACACTTGTTCTTGTATCTGCAATAACACCAACCCCGGCAGGTGAGGGCAAAACAACAATTTCAATAGGACTCTCACTTGGTTTAAACAGGATTGGCAAAAAGTCTATTGTTACCCTGAGAGAGCCATCAATGGGCCCGCTTTTTGGTGTAAAAGGAGGGGCAACAGGGGGAGGATATGCTCAGGTCTTGCCCATGGAGGATATAAATCTTCATTTCACGGGTGATATTCATGCAGTTGGTGCAGCCCATAATCTCATTGCTGCAATGGTGGACAACCACATTCATAGAAGAAAAGAACCCATGATGGACCCAAGAAGGGTGCTATGGGCAAGAGTTGTGGATATGAACGACAGGGCACTCAGAAATGTCATTGTTGGGCTTGGTGGTAAGCAGAATGGATGCCCGAGAGAAAGCGGTTTTTATATAACTGCAGCGTCGGAGATAATGGCAATACTTGGGCTTGCTGAATCGTACAGAGATTTGAAAGAAAGAGTAAGAAATATCCTTCTGGGCTTTACCTTTGATAATCAACCCGTGTATGTAAAGGATTTGAAGTTTGAAGGAGCAGTTGCGGCGCTTCTGCGCGATGCACTTAAACCCAATCTTGTCCAGACAACTGAAAACACACCCGCCTTCGTTCATGCAGGTCCCTTTGCCAATATAGCGCAGGGAACATGCTCCGTTATCTCCATGAAAATGGCGTTGAAACTCGCCGATTATGTGGTCACAGAGGCTGGATTTGGTTTTGACCTTGGAGCAGAGAAGTTCTTTGACATAGTGGCAAGAGGTGCAGGATTAAATCCAAAGGTAGTTGTTCTCGTTGCCACTGTTAGGGCTTTGAAGATGCACGGCGGGATGGATAAAAAAGACCTTCAAACTCCGTCACCTGAACACGTTGAAAAGGGTCTTCCCAATCTGGATAAGCATCTTGAGAACATAAGAAAATTTGGAGTGCCGAGTGTTGTTGCCATAAACAGGTTCGAGACCGACACTCAGGAAGAAATAAATGTAATTAAGAAGTTCGTTGAATCACGGGGAAGCGTTGCAGTGGTTGTAACGGCACATAAAGAGGGGTCAAAAGGGGCTGTGGAACTTGCCGAGAAGGTTGTTGAACTATCACAGCACGACAAGCACTACAAACCACTCTATGACCTTGACACCACATTAGAGGATAAAATCAGGATAGTAACTTCGGAGATTTACGGATCAAAGGCTGTGGATTTTACTCCCCAGGCGAAAAAGGATTTGAGGGTTATAAAGAAATTAGGACTTGAAAAATTACCTGTTTGTATAGCAAAAACCCAGAAGTCGCTTTCAGATAACCCGAAACTGCTTGGTAGGCCAAAAGATTTCTTAGTCACAGTGAGGAGTATAAATATTTCAAGTGGCGCTGGATTCCTTGTTCCAATTACAGGAGATATTATGCTTATGCCCGGACTTCCAAAAGAGCCTGCTGCCCTGAATATAGATATAGATGAGGAGGGCAACATAAGCGGGCTGTTTTAAAATAATTTTAAATCTCTTTGTGCGTTCGTATGGGAGGCAGTAAAATAAACAGTGGTTAAAAGGAGGTAGAAAATGAGTGTTCACAAGATTAAGGATGGAGTTTTTGAGGTTGGTGCTGCCCATTTTGACAGAAGGCTTTTTGATGAACTAATTCCCCTGCCTGATGGTACCACTTATAATGCTTATCTCGTTATAGGTAGTGAAAAAACGGCGTTGATAGATACAGTTGACCCGGAGAAAAGAGAGGTCCTTTTTGAGAATCTTGAAAGTCTTGGAATAGAAAGGATTGATTATGTTATTTCTCAGCATGCAGAGCAGGACCATTCTGGTTCAATACCATTTGTGCTTGAGCGTTTTCCCATGGCAAAAGTCGTGACGAACAAAAAGTGCAAGGGCTTTTTAAAAGACCTTCTTCACATTGAAGATGATAAGTTTATAGAGGTTGATGATGGCGATACCATTTCCCTTGGAAACAGAACGTTGCAATTTATCTTTACTCCATGGGTACATTGGCCTGAAACCATGTCCACCTATCTTGTTGAAGACAAAATCATGTTCACCTGTGATTTCTTTGGTTCACACTATGCAGGTGCCAGTATTTTTGTAAAGGATGAAGCAAAGGTAATAGAGGATGCCAAGAGATACTACGCTGAAATTATGATGCCTTTCAGGAATCAAATAAAGCGAAACATTGAAAAACTGAGTTCTTATGAGATAGATATAATCGCACCCAGTCATGGCTCTGTTTACAAGAATCCTGAAATTATAATAAACGCTTACAGAGACTGGATTTCAGAGAGGGTTGAGAATATAGTGCTTATCCCTTATGTTTCAATGCACGGTAGTACTGAGAGGATGGTTTACTATCTCGTTGACAGGCTTGTTGAAAGAGGTATAGATGTGAAACCGTGTAATCTCACTGTTACAGATACCGGGAAACTCGCCATGGCGCTTGTTGATGCGGCAACGGTTATTCTTGCAAGTCCCCAGGTCCTTGCAGGAGCGCACCCCAAAGCCGTTTATGCTGCTTTTCTTATGAACGCTCTAAGACCTAAAACAAAGAATATTGGTATTATAGGCTCTTACGGCTGGGGAGGAAGGATGGCAGAGCAACTCTCTGGACTTCTTACCAACATAAAGGCGCATGTATTTGAGCCATTGCTTATAAAAGGTCATCCAGATGAAGATGCTTACAGAAAACTCACTGAACTTGCAGATAAAATCAAGGAGAGACACGCGGAACTCGGTCTTTTATAATAAAATTTAGCCAGAGTTTGTATGTCTAAGAAAGAGTATATTGAGATAAAAGGGGCACGTGTCCATAATTTAAAGAACATATCCCTTAAAATACCGAGAGATAAAATAGTCGTTATCACAGGGGTATCAGGTTCGGGCAAATCATCTCTTGCCTTTGATACAATTTATGCAGAAGGGCAGAGAAGGTATGTGGAGTCTCTTTCAGCGTATGCAAGGCAGTTTTTAGGTCTTTTACAAAAACCGGATGTTGACCATATAGAGGGTCTTTCCCCTGCCATTTCCATTGAACAGCGAAAGTCATCTAAGAATCCTCGTTCTACCGTTGCCACTACAACTGAGATTTACGACTATCTCAGGCTCCTTTTTGCCCGTGTTGGTACGCCCTATTGTCCCAATTGTGGCATAGAACTCAAAAAAAGCACTATAGACGAAATTATTGATGATATTCTGGAGAATCACAATGGAAAAAGGATAATGATTCTTGCTCCACTTGTAAGAGGAAGAAAGGGGGAATATAAAAGCCTTTTTGAAAAGGTACTCAAAAAGGGCTACGTCAGGGTAAGAGTGGATGGAAGTATTTATGACGTAGAGCAACCTCCGGAACTTGAGCGATACAAAGCGCATGATATTGAAATACTTGTGGACAGAATAAAGGTTCAGAGTGAGTCCCGTTCAAGGCTAACAGAATCAGTTGAACAGGCTATGAAAGAGGCAGATGGACTTGTAAAGATTTTAACAGAAGATGGAAAGGAAAAGACATATTCTGACAAGCTCATGTGCCCTGTATGTGGTTTTTCCTTGCCTGAAATCGAGCCAAGGCTATTTTCTTTTAATTCGCCATATGGGGCTTGTCCTGCCTGTGGAGGGCTTGGGGTTAAAATTGAGGTGTCAGCAGAGGCTCTAATTGCGGACCCGAGTCTCAGTATTTTGGAAGGTGCAATTAAGGTATGGGGAGAGCCAAATCCATTCCTGAGAAAGGAACTATTGAAACTCGCTGAAAGGTTTGGGGTTGATTTAAATGCTCCATGGAAAGACCTGCCACATGATTTTAAAAGGGCTGTATTATTCGGGGAAAATGCTGGCTATATAGCATTTGAGCCTGTTGCTCAGTATGTCTGGAGAAGGTACAAGCAAACTGAATCCGAGTGGATGAAAAACGAACTTGAGAAGTTCCTTGTGTACAGAACCTGTCCTGTTTGTGGGGGTTCAAGACTCAGGAAAGAGGCGTTATCAATAAAAATAAAGGGCAAAAATATCCATGATGTGACCAAAATGAACATCAAGGAGGCTATAGAATTCTTCAATTCTCTTGAATTTGAAGGAAGGAAGAAAATAATAGCCAGACAAATAGTTAAAGAGATTCTTAGAAGGCTTGGATTTTTAAGAGATATAGGTGTGGAATATCTTACTCTTGATAGGGCTACGGAAACACTTTCAGCAGGTGAAGACCAGAGGGTAAGACTTGCCACTCAGATAGGCTCAGGTCTTGTGGGCGTTCTTTATATCCTTGATGAACCGACCATTGGTCTTCACCCAAGAGATACGAGGAGACTTGTTAATACCCTTAAAAAATTGAGGGACCAGGGAAATTCCGTTATAGTTGTGGAACACGACAGGGAAACCATGGAAAACGCCGACTGGATCGTTGACCTTGGGCCTGGCGCAGGCTACAGAGGTGGGAAGGTTGTGGCAGAGGGGACTCTCCAGGATATACTAAAGCATCCCAAATCCATAACGGGAAAATATTTGAGAGGAGAGAAGAAGATAGAAATCCCGAAGTCAAGAAGAAAACCAGATGGAAGATATCTTGTCGTAAAGGGAGCAAGGCATAATAATTTGAAAAATATAGATGTGAAAATTCCTCTTGGACTTTTTGTGTGCGTGACAGGTGTCTCAGGGTCAGGTAAGTCCTCTTTAATTGAGGATACTCTTTACCATGCCCTTGTTAAAAGATTTTATGGTGCAAAAGTGCAGGTAGGGGAGCATGATGATATTGAAGGGGTTGAGTTTATACACAAGGTTATAAACATAGACCAATCTCCCATAGGCAGAACACCTCGCTCAAATCCTGCAACATACACTTCGGCTTTTACCGCGATAAGAGAATTATTTGCTTCATTGCCTGAGGCAAAGAAGAGGGGATATGCACCTGGGAGATTCTCCTTCAATGTGAAAGGTGGGCGATGTGAGGCATGTAAGGGTGAAGGCTTTATAAAAGTTGAGATGCAATTCCTTCCAGATGTCTATGTGCCGTGTGATGTTTGCAAAGGAAAGAGATTTAATAGGGAAACACTTGAGGTAAAGTACAAAGGATACAGCATATCTGATGTCCTTGAGATGAGTGTGGATGATGCGTATAAACTCTTTAAGGATATTCCACCAATCGAAAGGAAGTTAAAGTTGCTAAAAGATGTGGGACTTGGATATATAAAACTTGGGCAACCCGCCACAACGCTATCAGGGGGTGAGGCTCAGAGAATTAAACTTGCAAGAGAACTTTCGAGGGTGCCACGTGGTAATACCTTGTATATTCTCGATGAGCCCACTACGGGTCTTCACTTTGAAGATGTCAGGAAACTTATAAAGGTATTAAGGAGACTTGTTGACAAGGGTAATACGGTTCTTGTGATAGAGCACAATCTTGATGTGATAAAATCTGCGGATTGGGTAATTGACCTTGGGCCTGAAGGTGGGGAGGAAGGAGGGCAAATAGTGGTTGAAGGGCCACCTGAGAAAGTTGCGAGGTGTAAAAAGTCCTATACTGGTAAATTCTTAAAAGAGGAACTTTCGAGGGGATAAATGTTTGAGAATATTATAGGGCATGAAGGAATAAAGAAAGTATTGAGACATATGTATGAAAAAGAGCAAATTCCACCTTTCTTAATCTTTGAGGGCCCTTCAGGGGTTGGTAAGGCAACGTTTGCCTATGAGTTTGCAAAGTTTCTTATGTATGATGGGAAAAAGGAAATCTTGAATAGTCCTGATTTTTATCTACTTCTCCCATCTGACAGGCCTGAAATAGATTTAAGCGTTGGAATAAGGCCTTTAAATTATGACCCCACAAAGGATATAAAGATAGATGCTGTAAGAAGTCTGCAGAAGGAACTCACAAAAAAAGGGACGTTTGAGGCGAAAACGAGAGTTGTCCTGATTTTGAACGGCGAAAATCTTAACATAGAGGCACAAAACAGTTTTCTCAAGACCCTTGAAGAACCACCCGGTCATACTGTTATAATAATGGTCACCTCTCACAGAGAAAGTATATTGCCAACAGTTTATTCAAGAGCAAAGAGGTTAAAGTTTACTCCTTTAAGCCTTGATGAGTTTAAAGAGTATCCGTTTGAAGGTAATTTTCCGCTTGTCGTGCTCTATTCTCTTTCAGGTGGAAGTATCGGGAGAGCAAAGCATATAGAAAGTTCTTTTGTATTTTCAAGCAGAAAGGAGTTCCTTGATAATTTGACAGAGAAAAATTTTGTGGGGCTTTACAATTATCTTGAAGAGATTGCTGCAGATAAATCAGTTACAATAGATTTTCTTGAAATGTTCTCCATGCTTTTGAGGGATTTACTCCTTTTAAAAGAAGGGGCAGATGTTGTAAATGAAGACTTAATGGATGTTTTGAAAAAGGCATCCAGTGTTTTTTCTAATGATACAATAGAGGTGATGTTGAACCTTGTAAGAAAAGCGTATAAAATGGTAAAAGCCAATGTCCAGCGGAGATATGTTCTACTTATGCTACTTGCACCTTTGTTCGAGAGCAACATTAGGGATAAATACGATACACTTTTCGATTATCTGTACGAAGCATGAACGAAAAATCTCTCATAGATATTATAAAGAAGTTTGAAGTAAGAAAAAGCAAAAGAATCCCTGTAGCAATTGGAGATGACTGTACATATCTCAAAGAAGAAAATGGGAAATACCTTGTTCTTTCTGTGGATTCTGTTACAGAGAATGTACATTTTAAATTAAACTGGATGTCTCCTTATTATGTAGGCTATAGAGCCATGGCTGCAGCGCTTTCTGACCTTGCTGCAAAGGGTGCTTCACCCCTTATCTCTCTTATTGACTTGCATGTCCCTGAATATGTAAAAGAAGATGCTGTGGAGGAGATTTACAAGGGAATGTGGGCTCTTGCAGACAAATTCTCTTTTTCTATATCAGGTGGTAATGTTTCAAGAGATTCACATCTTTCCATTTCCGTAACGGTTATTGGAGAAAGAAAGGGCTTACCACCCTTAAGAAGTGGTGCAAAAGAAGGAGATTATGTTTATGTGACAGGGAATCTTGGTCTACCCCTTCTTTTTGTGAAACTGATGGAAAAGGGTGTTACCTCTGCACCTTATAAGGTGAAATCAAAGTTCCTTACACCAATCCCCCGTTTTAAAATAGCAGAAAAAATACTGAAAAGATATCGTATCTCTGCCATGATGGATATTTCCGATGGTCTTGGCCTGGATGCTTCAAGAATCGCAGGAGAAAGCGGGAAAAAAATACTCATATACGAGGACCTGGTTCCTGCAAATAAAGTACTTAAGAAGTATGTAGATTTTCCATCGTTATTTGCCCTTTCAAGTGGTGAAGAATACGAACTTTTGTTTACTTCGCCAGATTATATAAAGATGAAGAATGTCCATAGAATCGGGATTGTTCGTGGTCGGGGACGGAGTGCCTATCTGTTAAGGAGAAATGGAGAAATTGTTAATATCAGTTCTTTTGGGTTTGATCACCTGAAACAGGTATGACTTTGATGACTTTTAGTCCTTCAGTGGATGTTTCAAAGAGAATTTTTGCCACCGTATCTTCAGAGTAAAGGTCAAGTAATCTTTCCTGGTCAACAACGGTTCTGTCCTGTAGAGCCTTTTTAATATCTCCAAGGGGTACGCTGTTTATAAGTACCCTTAATTCGAGCCCCAATTTTCCCAAATGTTCAAGGATGTTGAAATATTCTGTGTCCGGAATATTTGAAATCTTAAGGTCAGCGTATATATTGCCGGAAAGGGGATGTTTTTTGAAATATCTTTCAACCTCTTCAAATAATACAGGAATATCCCATTCCTCTATACTAAAACCACTTGCCAGTTTGTGGCCTCCATAGTTTATAAGAATTGGAGATAAAAACTCAAGAAGTTTTAAAGAGTCAAAGCCTTTTGGTGCTCTTATTTCAGCCGTTGCAACTCCGTCTTCCTTCCTGCCAAGTACGATAGTTGGAACCTCATAAGTTTGTTTCAATTGATTGGCTATAAATCCAAGATAGCGCGGCTCAACCTCTTTAAGGTCAATTAATATATAGTCCCGTATTCTGCTTATCTTCCTTTTGGCTATTTCAAGGTAATCCATTGCATTTTTCAGCCACTCTTCGCTGCTTTTGAGAAGTGGCTCTGTTATCTCTTCTGCCTCTATCATGCTCCTTGTAAGAAGGAGGTCAACTGTTGGGACTTTACCGTTTGCGGATTGTCCGCTTGATACAAGAGAAACAAGTATATCCCAGGTGGGTTCTTTATCGTATTTTTTGCGTATTACTTCCACAAAAGGCAGATGCAG
>JALVYB010000069.1 GCA_027038175.1 Caldifarciminota bacterium
TGAAATTCTTTCGACAGGAGTTTAACGATTTTACACGGTCTTTTTTCTTCACAAACACCAAGTACAAAGCCCTTTTTTGATGCTATGTCTCTAAGAGTCTTTAAAACCGCTGCGCCGGGCTCAGTACCAGGCTCTCTGGACACCACCATGGTTTTGTATCCAAGCTGTTTAAAAAGTGGAACAAATGCTCCATGCATTAGTAACACAAATCCTGCACTTTCCTTAACCTTATTATTTTTAAGAAGTGAATCTATAGCATACTTCACTCTTTGGGCCCTTTTTAAAAAGGTATCTTTGTATTGTGGTTCAAGGTCCGAGAACAAGACCGCCAGAGAATCTGCTATGGAATAAACATCCAGGGGACTCAACCAGAGATGCGGATTTTCATCCTTTTTCAATTTTATGAAACGTTCAAGCCTTACACACCTTTTTGCAATATTACAGAGTTTTTTACCTCCTGGCTCAGCCCTCCCCGAATATATAAAAACATCGGATTTTTTTATTTTAAGGATGTCTGTGGGTTTGGGTTCGTAAAGGTGAGGATTGGCACCCTCTGGATATACCACCTCATAGGTAAAATACCTGCCCCCTATTTCCTCTACAATCCCTTTTATCGGGGTTATACTCACAGAGACTGTGAGCATCGCATACATAAAAATGTGGAACAGCATTCTACTCTCCTTTTCTAACTTTGTTCACGATATCTGTAGTTGAATAACCCTTCACATACGGGGCTATGACAACCTTCCCGCCATTTGCCTCAACAATATCCTTTCCGACAACTTCATCAGGCCTGTAATCCCCTGCTTTGACAAGGATATGGGGCATTATCTCTTTTATAAGGTTGTATGGGGTATCTTCATGAAAAGACGTAATAAGGTCTGTCATATAGAGAGCTGCGAGAATATACATTCTATCCCATAGTGTGTTCACAGGCCGGTCCGGACCCTTTAATCTCCGCACCGAATCATCAGAATTCACACCTATAACCAGAATATCACCGAGCGTACTTGCATACTCAAGGTATTCTACATGACCCCTGTGAAGTATATCAAAACAACCGTTGGTAAAGACTATCCTTTTGCCCTTCTCTTTCTCTTTCTCTATAACTTCGGCTATCCTTTTCCTGTCAATGATTTTCTTACTTATTAAACTCATCTTTCACAGCAACAAGTTTTTCCTTCCACTCATCACCTGTCAAAGCAAGTATCTGGAGGGCATAAATTATGGAGTTGTAAAGCCCATGTTTACCAATACCCATGGTGGCAACAGGCACACCCTTCGGCATCTGAACCATGGAAAAGAGGGCATCTATTCCCCCAAGACTCCCGGCATCCTTCGGAACCCCTATGACAGGCAGATTGGTACACGCTGCTATAACGCCAGAGAGATGGGCTGCAAGCCCCGCAATTGCGATGAAAACTCCTGCACCGCTTTTTGTCTCTTCTCTTACTGTTTTCACGAGTTTATCAAGATTTCTGTGGGAAGAAATAAAGTACACCTTGTGAGGAATTTTATGTCTCTCAAGCAATTCTCTTGCAAGGGATACAAGGTCATTATCCGATTTACTCCCGGCAATTATTACAATATACCTTTCCATCTTTTCACATCTCCTATGTCTTTCCTGTAAAAAACATTTTCAAACCTGATCTTTTCTACCTCTTCATACACCTTCCCCCTCACCTCTTCAAGGGTATTTCCGCAACCCACAACGTTTAAAACCCTTCCTCCGGCTGTAACCACCTTCCCATCTTTGATGGCTGTTCCAGCATGAAACACTTTGACATCTTTTACCTCATCGAGCCCTTCTATAACAAACCCTTTTTTGTAATTAATGGGATAACCACCAGACACAAGTACCACCTCAAGACATATATTCTTTGCTACAGGCCATTTTCCATCAAGTCCTCTTCCACCAAACAGCCCAAGCCAATCCCTTGTATCAAGCAGAGTAACAACCTGAGTTTCGGGGTCTCCCATTCTCACATTGTATTCAAGCACATAAGGCCCATTATGGGTCCAGATAAGGCCAAAGTATAGAAAACCACGATAATATAGCCCTTCATCTATAAGGCCTCTCACAGTTTTGTCAATTATATCTTTTCTCACCCTTTCCCTCATATCCTGTTTCAGAAAAATTGCAGGCGCTATACTTCCCATACCACCTGTATTGGGGCCCTTGTCATTATCGTAGGCTCTCTTATAGTCTATTGCATCGCCAAGAACAGTATACCTTTCGCCATCAAGATACACAAAGACCGAGAACTCATAACCATTTAAAAACTCCTCTATTACCACTTTCTTCGAAGATTCCCCAAATCTGCCTCTTTCCATAAAATCTTTGAGTGTCAAGAGGGCGACCTCCCTTTCATCCGCAATAACAACCCCCTTCCCGGCACATAGTCCATCTGCCTTTATCACGAGAGGAAAATTCTCTGCTTTCTTTACGTATTCTTCTGCATCCTTATATGAATAAAAGACCCTAAAATCTGCCGTTGGGATGCCATGCCGCTCCATAAAACGTTTTGCCTCTATTTTCGAAGACTCAAGGAACGCAACCTCTTTTCGCGGAGCAATCACCTGGATATTATTATCTTCAAGAAAATTTGCAATTCCTCTGGCTATGGGGTCCTCAGGTCCAACCACTACAAGGTCTATGTCATAATTCCTGACAGCCCTTAGTACGTCTTCAAATCTATTGTAGTCTCCCTCTACATTCTTACCTATCTGGATTGTACCGGCATTTCCGGGCATAAAGTATATAGAGGGTCTTACTGGTGACTTGGACAACTTCCACCCCAGGGCGTGCTCTCTTCCACCTTTACCTAAAATAAGAATTTTCATCCGGGTAAAACGTCTTTTAAAGCGTTTTTGAATTTACTCTCTGTTCGCCAGTTAATACCCATAATATCTTCAAGAAGGTTAGCAGCATTTTCGAGTTTCGCTTTGCACGCTATCTCATTCCCCTTTTCTGAGAGTTTCTCTATTACATCCTCCACTGTTGTAAGAACATACCTCAGCCCTTCCCCCTCTCTTTTTGTAAGGGCAAGGTCCTCTGTTATGTGGAAATACTTCCTTATTTCGTTTTTTATTGCCTTTATAAGGTCCAGAAAACCCTCTCCTGTCTTTCCGGAGACATAAACCTTCTGATACCTATTAATATCTTCAAGTTTTTCAAAACTCTCTATTGCTCCAGCCTCATCTATTTTGTTGAAAACAACAATTCTCTCACCCTTTAGAAGTTTCCAGAGTTTCTTATCATCCTCTGTTAAACCCTCCGATGCATCCATAACAAATAAAACAAAGTGCGATAGGTTGAGCATCTCCTTCGCTCTTTCTACTCCAATCTTCTCCACATATTCCTCAGTTTCCCTGTAGCCTGCTGTATCATGAAACTTAAGTGCGACCCCTTCAAGTTCTATCATCTCTGAAACTATATCCCTTGTTGTGCCAGGAATATGTGTAACAATAGAACGTTCTTTACCAACAAGACGGTTGAAAAGCGTTGACTTACCGACATTTGGTCTGCCCACAATAGCCACTTCAAGGCCTTTAATATACACCATTCCCCTTACACCCTGGGAATGTAAAAACCTTATCCTTCCAAGCAGTCCTTTTAATTTAGAGATTACCTTTTCCCTCTTTTCGTCATCCATTCCATTGATTTCACCGGAGATTTCCCTGATACTCTTTACCAGATCAAGAAACCTCTGTGAAAGTTCGCCTGAGAATCTTCTCTTTGCTATAGTTACACCCTTTTCAGTCCTTGCATTCAGCATGTCAAAGTATCCATGAGCCATAAGTAGGTCAAAAAGTCCGTTTATATATTGATACTTGACGATCTCGTACGGTGCAGCCATTCTTGCCCCACCTTTCACTATGGCCATTTCCACCATTTGCGGAATCACGTGTCCGCCTGTTCCCAGTACTATGGCCATATCACTCATTGCATCAAATGTTCCTTTCTCAAGGAAAATCACCTTTACTGTATCTATCTCCTTCTTTGTCCTGGGGTCTATGACGCGTGCCTGTTGTATCTCTTTAGAATTAAGTTCGAGACCGAAAACTTTTTTTAAAACACTTCTTGTCTTAGGCCCTATAATAACAAAATGGCTGCAAAATGGTGAGAGTCCCGAAGCATTAACTACAATAGTCTCCTGCATTACAATAATTATACCACACTTAAAAGAGCAATTCAAACCAAGTGCTGTAATTGAAAAGACTGCAGCCGCTCACTGTTTTATTGCTCCTTTCTCAAATCAGACTTTACAGAAATACGAGGAAAATTTTGTTCGCAATATTCAGCCTTTACTTAAGTGAATCGCTTTACTCTACAAATTCTCTTAATTGAGATAGCGAATCTACAGTTTGGCGGCGATATAATGAGAATAGTTCTCATTTCAATTTGCACAAACCCAACAGACACCCAAAAACCCGGGGGATTTGTGACACGATGAAAATCAATAACTTGGGCTCTATACTTGACAATTCACCTTTTAGGGGTTAAAATTTCTATCGTAGCCTTCATTATGACCTTTTGGTCAATAATGTTGATTTAGAATGACATAAATGGGTTGCAGCCTTACTATGAGGAATGGAAACTATATTTATCATTAATCATAGCAATAATAGTATCGTTGCAGCCTTACTATGAGGAATGGAAACCTTATAGATAATCTTTTGCCTGTAAGCCTCGGACTTGTTGCAGCCTTACTATGAGGAATGGAAACATTAAGATTCAGCATGAGTTTGTGTTCAAATAGTATGTTGCAGCCTTACTATGAGGAATGGAAACCGCTAAACTCCAATAGATTTTATTTCCTGGCGAACTGTATATGTATAAAAGAGAGAATCCCCGGAGTACACATAAAAATTTAGCACTTATACTGCTTGAAAAATTGGATGCAATTATTTTTGAGGAATAGCGAAATCTTGAATACACCTTTTTTGAGGAATATAATTATATTATGGCTATTTTAACAATAATTCAATTAATGCTGGCCTTTCTTTCTCCTATAACTCCGCTCACATACTCTCACGGCAACGTAGAAGAAGGTACGTATATTACCCACACCTTTAAACTCAAAAACACATCCAGAGATACTGTGTATATTATTGCCCTTCGGAGAAGTTGTGGATGTACAGCAACAAGAATAATAAACAACAAGAGAGTTGTACCACCAGGGGACAGCATTCAGGTTTTCGTAAAAATAAATACCAGAGGATATAGAGGGGATATTAAAAAGTATGTAATCCTGTACTACAGAGAAGATGGCAAAGATGAGGAGTTTTTGAGGCTTGTTGTAAAAGCAAAGGTTGAAAAATTCTTTGATACCCCATCAACTGTATGGTTCTCCACAAACTATATTATCTTTGACGTGAGAGAAAAAAAAGATTATAGACAATGCCATATAGCAGGGTCCGAAAATATACCCCCTGATAAATTAATAAACATGTTAAAAGCAAAGAAAATTGCCATACCAGAACATGTGAGCCTTTATATCATAGATTACACCGATTCACAGGCATTAGACATTGTAAAAAAGATTCGCCAACTGGGTTATGAGAA
This sequence comes from Caldifarciminota bacterium, assembly GCA_027038175.1. GTDB lineage: Bacteria > Hydrothermota > Hydrothermia > UBA1063 > CAJXJZ01 > CAJXJZ01. The sequence continues at coordinate 5,570 of JALVYB010000069.1, forward strand.
GACTTACGTGATAAAAGGTGGACTTTCTGCCTGGAAAGATGATATGAATGGAAGCCTCCTTATATGCAAATAGTACTATTTCTTCTCCTTGCAATCAATGATACTCTTTTTATCTTTTACTCTCCAGACTGTCCGCACTGTATAAGTATTTTAAATAAAATTCAGAAGAATCCACCATCTGTGCCCTACAAACTTTTCAATCTTGAATCAGATATCAGTGTGGCTCTACTCTCAGAAATTGAGAAAAAACTTGATACTTTCGGGGATAACTTACCTGTAATTTACTTTAAAGGCAAAATCTATTATGGGGATTTACCGCGAGAATTTTCAAAAGGCACAAAAGTCTCTCCTTCTCTCACCATGGAGTGCAGGAAATGTACAAAAGAAGAAGTAAAAGGAATGGTTTTACCCGATGTTCCTGTTTTTATTTACGCTCCAGGATGCAGACACTGCAGTCGTTTTGAATCCAGATTAAAAAAACTTCTTAATGGAGATACCACTTTATATGTGGCCATGTCAACTTTCAGCAGCGAAGGTTTGAAGATTATAAGTTACTTAAAGAAACGCGGACTTTACAGAGGTGTCCCTCTTTTACTCGTAAAAGACACTCTTTTGTATCGCCTTCCAGAAAGCAGAGACACACTACTATTAATCATAAAAAATCATATAAAAAAGAGAAGCAAGACGTTTCTACCAGATAGAATAAATTTCACTCCAACCTTCCTTACCACAGTTTTCGCGGGACTTATAGATGGCATAAACCCCTGTGCCTTTACGGTACTGCTCTTCCTTATAGCATTTCTATCTTATAGGGGAACTGAGAGAAAAAAGAGCATACTGATACTTATTTTTTACTCACTTGGGATATTTATTTCCTATTTTTCAATAGGCATGGGACTATTCTACTTCCTCGAAATCGTAAACCGCATACCTCTTTTAAATACCATTTTGAGAGTGACCATAGGCGGGATTGCTCTCATACTTGGAATAATCAGTTTCTATGAGGCATTTAGTATAAACCCGCAAAAACCCGACTCTCTCCTCGCACTATCCAGAAAACAAAAAGTTAAAACCCACAGCATCATAAAGAAATACTCTGAAAGTGGTATCGTAGCTGGCTCATTCTTCACAGGTCTTTCCATATCCTTTGTAGAGTTCGCGTGTACCGGGCAGATATACCTTCCTACTCTTTCATATATCAGCAGACAGGGTGGTTTAGATTTAAATAATCTCGCCTATCTTCTGCTTTATAACATATTCTTTTTACTGCCACTCTTAATAGTGGGGCTTTTAGCAATCTTTATCGAGCATAAAGTAATCTCGAAAAAACTATCAGGAAAAATCCGTGAGATAAAAATAGCAACAGGGGTTTTGTTTCTCGCCCTGTTTATACTTATTGTTTTTACGTAAAACCGTGTTTACCACGCATGGGAACAAAAGCACAGGGCATAAGGTCATAAATTTCTAACTTGCCGTCTCTGTGCTTTACAACCTTCTTCAACATATCATAATACCCTTCATTAACAGGGATAAGCAAGATTCCATCTTCCTTCAACTGTGAGACAAGGGTTCCAGGAATTTCTGGTGCAGAACAGGTAACAATTATTCTATCATAGGGTGCATACTCTAAAAGACCTGAAGACCCATCACCAACAAACACATGCACGTTTTCTATACCAAGGTCTTTCAGTACCTTCTTTGCTCTCTCTGCAAGTTCCGGGATATACTCAACCGTGTAAACCTCCTTTGCAAGTTTAGACAGGAGTGCTGCGTTATAACCAGACCCTGTACCTATCTCAAGGACCCTGTGCTCCGGCTCAACCTCAAGTTCCTGTAGCATATATGCCACCATGTAGGGCTGGGATATGGTCTGTCCATATCCAATGGGGACAGGATGGTCGGAATAAGCAAGTACAAGGTCACCCCCGGGGATAAAGAGATGCCTCGGAATACTCCTTAAGGCAGCAAGTACCCGTTTATCCTTTATTCCCCTTTTTTCAATGGTCTCTTTTATAAGTTCTTCCAATAATTCTCTGTAATCTTTCTCTTTCCTCATAAAATGTAAGGTCCTTTAAAAGAGGAGTAATGGAAACATACCCTTCTTTTACTGCTACAATATCTGTTCCCTCATCCATTTGCCATATAGGCCTTCCACCTATAACTATAAAACCATTTTCCTCCTTCACCACATCCACATATCTTCTTGTTGAGAGTTTTGTTACACGCACACCCTTTAACTTTTGATAAGGCAAATTTGGGATATTTACATTTAAAAGTGTTCCATCTTCGAGAGAGGGCAGAACATCATTTATTACGTATTTTGCGACTTTTGCAGCGCTTTCAAAGTGTATAACATCATCCTTACTACCTGCCACAATAGAAAAAGCCGCAGATGTTATCCCATAAAGAGCCCCTTCTCTCGCTGCCGCCACAGTTCCAGAGTAAAAAACATCCTCACCAAGGTTCTGCCCAAGGTTTATTCCTGAAAGTATAAAGTCTGGTTTTTCCTTCAGTATATGGAACAGCGCTGCGATAATACAATCCGCTGGTGTACCGGTTATACTATAGACATCACTATCAATCTCCTTTATGTAGAGAGGTTTTTTAAGGGTAACCGCATGGCTTGAAGCACTCATTTCATTTTCAGGAGCAACAATGACTATCCTGAACTCGTCTACAAGAGCATCTCTAAGTGCACGTATTCCATCCGCTCTTACGCCATCATCATTTGAGAGTAGTATCAACTTCCTTTCCATAACAGTTTAAAATACATTTTCATAAACCTGAGTGTGTCCCTGCCTCTTTTGATTTTACTCTGCTCCTTCCCATATATAACGGGTATATCCACATATTGAACCTTAACTTTACGGCCTTTTAAAAGTTTAATCAAAATCTCCGTCTCTGTTTCATACATGTGGGTCTGCACTGAAATATCTTTTAAAAGTTCCACTCTGTAACCTCTGTATCCTGACTGAGAATCTTCAAGTTTTTCCCCCACAAGTAAAGACACGAAAAAGGTTGTCAGTCTGTTGGAAAGATACCTGTCCTTTGGCATTTTTGAAAGTTCTCTCCAGCGTGTGCCGATTACAATATCTGCACCGCTTCTAAGTTTCTTCACAAATTCTGGTATGTATTCAGGAGGATGTTGAAGATCAGCATCAAGAAAAATTACATACTTTTTACCCATTGATATTGCGCTTTTTATGCCAACCCGTATAGCACTACCCTTTCCTTCATGAGGTTTTTCCACAAAATTAACTCCCATTTTTTCAAGCAACCTGGGGGTTCTATCCGTTGAACCGTCATCAACAATAAGGAAATCCTCCCTTTTTATTTTATTAAGCACTCTCCTTATAAACTCCTCTATATTATCAGCTTCATTAAAACACGGAGCAACAACCAGAAAGTCTGTCATAATGAAATTCTAAACCATTAAGAATGTGCACTTAAAAACCCGTATAATAAATATAAATCAACAAGGAGGATAAGATGTGGCATAAACCCTCTTACAGTTTTAAAGACATTTTCCGTGCCATGAAACTGGCATTTAGTGCAAAGAAAATATGGGTCGGAATGCTGGGCTTTTTTGTGGCAACAACATTCTATTCTGTATTTACGTATCTTGCTCTTATAGTCTCCGGTACATACTTCAACGAAATATGGAGAATCTGGCATTTTATTCCTTTACCAGTTGGAGAAAGTTTTACAGTATGGGGTTCTATTCTTCTTATCTTCGGGATAATCGGTGCAATAATAATTCTACTTTATACACAACTTGCCATAGCAAAAATTACTTTTGAACAACTCAAAGGCAATGAATTTTACGAAGTAGGTGAGGCCCTGTCATATACGTTTAAAAAGGGTTCTCCCATAATATTTTCACCGTTTACCATATTACTCATAATTGCCCTATTCCTTATAGGCGGTCTTATACTCGGTATAATTGCACGTATTCCAGTATTTGGTAAAATAATTCTTGTGATTTTCGCGCCTGTGTCATTTTTCGCCTCTCTGTTTATAATTTACATGTTCTTTGGGTTCATTGTGACCCTTGTATTTACCCCCGCCATACTCGCCTCACAGGATGCCGATACATTCGACGTATTATTTGAAAGTTTCTCCACGTTAAACGAACAGATTCACAGGGCTATATTCTACGAGTTCATACTTTCCATAGTGGCAGGTGTGGGCACATCCATATTTCTGTGGGCTGTCGGGAGAGCCGTCTGGATAATGGAAAAAGTCTTCGGCTCGTCCATTGCGCTCGGAGAAAAGTTCTACCAGATTGAGAAGGTGGCTTTGTATTATTTCCCACAATCTCCACTGTTTGCCCGTATAGAGGGATGGCTATCCGGACTCAATGTGGTGAGTATTATATACAACATACCTGAAATGGTGCATGTCTCAAAGGAACTCTACATAACCGGTGTATTCTTTGCAGTATTCCTTTATCTATTACTCTTTATGGTACTATCCTATGCCTATTCAATGATATCCGTAGGACATCTTCTTTCATATCTGGCCATTGCAAAACATAAGGATAACATAGAATATCTCAAGGATACAGAGGTAAAAATTTCCACCTATGAGGCAAACAGTGAAAAAAGCGAGGAGAGTTGAACTTGACTCAGATTTTGCACGAGTGATTACTGACAGTGGTTTCCTTACCATTAAATCTGATGAACTTTATGAAGTTCGTGTCCACAGCATCTATTTTTCAATGTTTCCGGTAATGGGTATACTCGTCTCTCAGAAAAAACAGGGCTTGAAATATTTTAAAGACTATGACCTTGTCATAAAATCTCAAAAAATGGGAGAAGGCACCTTTGTAGGCATGGTTAAGACAGCTACCTACAACAATGTCCTTAAAATCCTGCATAAGAGAAAAATTTTAGCGAAACACGTGTATTTCACGCCTTTTTCCATTTCAAGACTTGTACAAACTCAAAAAGGAAACGAGGTTATAGTTTACAAGGCAGACAAAGCACTCCATGTAATGCACGCAAAAGACAGTATTCCTTTGTTCAGCACGACCTATTTCACAATATCACAATTGGATGAATTTCTTAAAGAGTATTTTGACGATGGAAATGTGCATTTTACCCTTGTGTCGAATAGCAAATGGGACTATTCACCACCGGTTGAATTCAAAGAAAAGAAAACAATTGTATCCGAAGGAGTTATTATAAATGCCCTATCTTGATCTTGATTTTAAGGAGAAAAAATGCAACTTTTCCATCTTCTTCCTATTGCTATTACTAACTTCCTCTTTATTTTTGCTGGGATATGTATTCTACTTGGGAGAAAAGCGTATAAAAACGATAAAAACGGAGGCAAATCTCCTTTATAACACCCAAATAGTCCCTGTAGGTTTTCTCAAAGACTCAGCAGGGAGTGCCATGCTTATTAAAACAGGTAAAAGGACTATATTGGTACGATACGGTGATAGTTTGCAGGAAAAAGGCACCATGCTCAGAGTATTCTTTACAGACAGTCAGGTGATTTTAAAAGGCAAAAACTTTGAGAGGAATATAGAATGGTAACTCTCTTGTATATTTTTTCTCTGTTTTTCAATGTGAACGATAGTATCATAACCTTCAAGAATAAGTTCCTACTGCGAAAAAAGACTGATACTATGCTTATTCTGTGGTATCCACACCCAGTAAAGGAATACGAATCTGGCAATTATTATTATCCCACTTTTGTCACAGGAGAAATAAACGTTGTCAGAAATAAAAGAGGTGCCCTTGTCAAAGTCCATTATAAAAAAGATATGACTCCTTTTATTTATGGTGACAGAGTGATTTTCAGACACCCCCAAAAACGTTTTTACCTAAAGGCTAAAAACGCTTCTCCAGAAGATTTAAAACGTCTCTTTAATTCTATGGGCTATAAATTTAACTGGCTTGACTCACTCAAAGGTCAGGGTTATACTATTTGGGGAGAGTTCACAGAAAGTAAATTAAAATGGGCGTTAATGAGAAATGGAAGAAAAGATATTAAGAAGGTCAAAAAGCGATAGAGTTATAGGGGGAGTCCTTGGTGGCCTGGCAGAGTACTTCAATATGGACTCCACTCTGTTACGTCTTATCTACATATTTCTCTGCTTCGTTTCCATTAAAGGTGCACTCTTACTATACATTATTCTCTATATAGTCATACCTGAGGAAAAAAAGGAAACACCAAGCAAAAAAGACAACGGTAGACTTTTACTTGGATTAACGCTTATCTTTTTAGGTGCTGTTCTCTTTTTAAATGAACTCTATCATTTCTTAACGTATGCAATGCTCTGGCCTTTACTGCTTATTGTTCTGGGATTTTATATACTTATAAAGGGCATTGAGGAGGGACATAATGAAGGCAGATAAGATTATACTCGGTGTTACCCTTATATTATTTGGAATTCTGTTTCTTTTTGCCAACCTTCACATACTTGACTGGAACTTTATATCAGGACTCTGGAAACTCTGGCCTCTTGTTCTTGTCCTGTGGGGGCTTGACCTCATTCTCAAAGAATCACCTCTTCTAAAAACAATTATCTTCCTTTTACTGGTTCTCGGTGCTTTTGTGCTTTACTTTTTTAAAATGAGTTCAGAGATGGATTCATACAGTCTGAAGGGGGGACACAGAGAGCATGCTACAGTTTCTTCTGTTTTCACTTCTTACTATACAGGTTGACACCTTACCCAGAATAGAAAACATTAAAATTTATAATCAGGTGGGCAACGTAAATATCGTAAGAGCAGACACTTTCTATGTAAAGATCCATCCTTATCCACAAAATGATAAGTCCTTTAAAATAACCCAGGATATCAGAAAGAATACACTTCACATTGAAAGTAGAGCCATAAAATCATGCTCTAACTGCGGGGTGGATATTACTGTGGGCATGCCTTCTTTAAACAAAGCAAATATCGAGATTACAAGCGGTAACCTGACTATCAGTGGAAATATACAAAATATAAAGGCTTCTATATCATCAGGCAGTATAAAACTTAATGGAATGTTCAGCAAAGTGCAACTTGAAAGCCTTTCAGGGGATATAGAGTGTGTAGAATCCGAAGTTGATACTTTAAACATCTCGCTCCTTAAAGGCACAGTTACCATCAAAGCAAACGATATTATAAAAAAGGGTTATATCAATGTTCTTTCGGGACTGGTGAAACTCTCAACAAACGATAATCAGGGCTTTACTGCTGTTCTAACTGAAAAAAAAGATACTATAAGACACAAAGGGGATGGAAATCTCTCAATAAAAGTCACCTCAGGTTTATTAAAAGGTATATAATTACTGTTTCCAGAACTCCAGGGGGTTTTCCAGAGCCTTTGTAATTTTATCTTTTATCATGCTTTTCTTCTCTATATCAAGGGAGTAAAGGCTCGTTCTTAATTTTCTCATAATATAGGGGATTGACTCATCAACGCTGTCACCCTTTATCCCCATTTCATACTGGATGCCCTCGTTTAAAAGGACTCTGGATATAATGGCATCAATGAGAAGCAGTGAGAGTCCGGAGTTATAGATGATATTTTGAAGAGGGGCAAAGACTTCAGCCTCTGCTGCCTCATCAATTCCTACCTCAGGGAGAGTCGCAATCTCCTCAGTACTTGCCGCCACTTCCTGAGTGGTACCCTTCTCTTCCGCAAACTCCTCAAACAACGTCATAATCATTTTTCTCATATCCTTAAAAGAACTTCCCTCCTCATTAAAAACGGAGAGAAAGTGATAAGTGGCCCAGTTAATCCATGCAAGGTCATCTTTACCCATAGCAGTATTTACATGATTCTCAAGTTGCTTCTCGTCAAGACCAGCTTTCCCACCACGCATGGCAATAATCATAGATGCCCTCTTTTTAATCTCCTCGGGAGCACCAACAATCCAGTTAACAATATACAGAAAATAAATAAGTTCAATAACAAGGCCAGCCTTCTCGACGTATCTAATTATATCTTCTTCAGTAACATCAGGAGAGTTTGAATGATGTTTTTTGGTGATTTTGTAGAGAATATAGGACATTTTCATAAGGTTTGACTTTTCAAGAGCAACGAGTATCTCCATCATTGATTTCTTTACATCAGTATCCATTTCATCTTCAAGTTCAGGAACAAAAAGTTTCATAAGTATTTTACTTGCTCTCTGGAATCTATAAAGACCTTTTTCTTCCGATAATTTTCTCACTCCCTCAATCCCACCCTTGAAATAGGCATTAATAATGTATATAACAAGGCTGGATGCAATCTGCACTCCGAAACTCAAAAACCACGGGTTTTTCAAAGCATCTGCGATAACAAATGGATTTAATTCAAGCCCGTTCAATAGGTTGTAAAGTTTATCGTATTTGGCCTGCCAAGAAGAATCAGGGTAGTAAATCCCTGCCCTTGCAAGAATATCTTTTGCTTTAAGCAGTGGACCCTGTATTTTTTCAGAAATCTCACTCGTGATATTCTTTGTCCAGGTTGTATTCTTCCTGAAAGTTTTCCTGAGCGTTCTTCGGGACTTCATTAGATTTTAATTATATTTTAAGTCCGGCGTATTATCAAAAATACCAATTTATACTGATAACATCCGGGAATTTTCCTTAATTAGCCGTTTAATACATGAGGGCATAGAGTATTATATTTACTCCCATTCTAAAAGCCTGCTCCATTTTTTCGGGGGGGTCGTTGTGTCTATCAGTCCACCCATCAGAAATATTGGTATTGTATGTATAAAAAACAGCAAGCCGGCCGTCTATAAATATCCCATAACCCTCAGGAGGTCCCTTGTAATGCTCATGTATCTTCGGCAGCCCCGTGGGGAAGTCATAAAACATGTGATAAATGGGGTGAGAAAATGGTACCTTCTCTAATTTTTTGTCGGGGAAAACCCTTTTTAGTTCTCTTCTTATAAACTTATCAAGTCCGTAATCATCGTCTATATACAAAAAACCACCACCATATAGATATTTTCTCAGATTCTCTATCTCTTTCTGCGAGAGTCTTATGTTTCCATGACCCGTGATAAACAAAAATGGGTAGTTGAAAATCCTATCATCATCGAGTGAAAGCACAACCTGCTCCTCTGAGACATCTATGCTTTTGACCCGTATTTTCAATTCTTTCATAAGATTTGGTAAAATTTCGGGGTCATTATACCAGTCTCCCCCGCCCATGTATTTTATTCTAACAGGCACAAAAAAGAGCATGATAGAAAGTAATAAAATCATAACTCGTTCTCGTATTTTTCTATACGTTCAATGAGCCTATCTACATTTTTTCTGTCTTCTATCATCTCATAAAAAAGTCTGTAGTCATCGGGTTTAAAGAAGGCGCTTACGAATGGATCCATGAAAACCATTAACTGACTTCCCAGGAAAGTGAGAGGCTTAATACTCTCAAGGAGCACGATGGCAACAACACCAAGCCTTCTCTGCACAATCATACGGGCTATTTTGTCAATTAACTCCTCAAACCTCGCTTCTTTCGACTGTTCAATCTTCTTTTCCAACCACTTTGCCTCCTATTTCAACTTTTCTAAAGTTAACGTCTGATACAAGTTCCCTGCCTTCAATTTTCTGTCCATTTCTGTAAATTGTAACGTGCTTTGGAGCATGAATTTCCCTCTTTGTGTCTATATAAAGGAGTTCATCCGTAAACAGCGTATCCCCTCTTTTTGCATAAACCCGCACATCTCCCTCTGCTCCAACATTTCCTGTTTTCTCCACATACCATCCCTTTCTTGCATAAAGAACTGAGGATGTATCACCAGAAGGGTCAAAGAAGATAACCTTTATATTCTTTCCCCATGTGGTGTCATTTTTGTTAACAAGTTCACCTGCCCATAGCTCAAAACTCTTGGTTTCATAATTTTTCTGTATAATCTCCACGTTGTATATACCTTCATCTGAAGAGGGCATAGACTTTTCTTTTTTCCCTTCACATCCAGTAGAAAACAATGCAATCAACAAAATAGATAGAAGTCTTTTCATACAACCCTTGCTTTCATAAGGTCATGAAGGTGAATAATACCAACAACTTTTCTGTTTCTATCTACAACTAAAAGAGCGGTTATTCCGTACTTTTCCATCTTCCTGGCCGCCTCCACGGCGAGTTTGTCAGGTCCAATGGTCTTGGGAGTTCTGTTCATAACATCTTTCGCTCTGAAGAGAAAAATGTCTTTACCTCTTTTCTCAATCAACCTCCTCAAATCCCCATCAGTAAATACACCGACGAGTTTGCCATCTTTATCCACGACACTCGTTATACCCCTCTTTCTTGTCATCTCAAGAATAACTTCCTTCATAGGAGCATCTTCGTAAACCTTTGGTACCAGTGCCTCATCAGTCAACATCATATCTCTTACTTTTAGCCATATTTTCTTACCAATGCTTCCTCCCGGATGATATGAGGCGAACTCCTCAAGCTTAACCCCTTTCTTCTCCATAACACATATAGCAAGGGCATCTCCGAGGGCAAGCATGGCAGTACTTGAAGAGGTCGGAGCAAGGTCATAAGGGCACGCCTCCCTCTTTACAGGCACATACAGGGTAATATCTGATAGGCGAGAAAGTTCAGAGTCCTTTGTGGCTGTTATCGCGATTACCGGAATGCCAAGCCTCTTAACAAGCGGTATTAGAGTTCTAAATTCATCAGACTCTCCGCTTTTGGAGATAGCCACAAAAACATCGTCCCTCGAAACTATGCCGAGGTCACCATGAAGTGACTCTGTAGGATGTAAAAATAATGAGGGCGTTCCAAGACTCGTAAGCGTGGCTGCAATTTTCTTGCCTACAATACCGGATTTCCCAATTCCTGATACAATAACCCTTCCTTTGGTTCTGAAAATGAGGTCACATGCCTTTTTGAACTCCTCACCTATGCTATTCTTTAGGTCACTCAGAGTCTCAAGTTCAATGTCTATTACTCTTTTACCTATCTCTATTTCATCCATTCCCGGATAGTTCTCCTCTGTAAATTACCTCATATACTGGTCCTTCAGGTCTCAGTGTGCTTTTGAAGAGCACAATGCTGTTTACTCTATCAAGAAATTCAACTCTTGTCCCTTTAAATGGCCTTAAGTCATAAACCCGCCTTTTTGCCCTTCCAATGGTGATATGAGGGTGATAGGGCTTTTGCTCCCTCAAAAAGCCGTTTTTAGCCAGTTTATGTTCAAGTTTATCAAACAGCCTCATGACCTCTGCTTTTCCAGTTTCCAGACCAAAAAACAATACTCTTGCTTTCTCAAGTGATGGGAATGCCCCTAAATACCCACCCCTTATTGAAAACGCTTTTTCGTCTGAAGCAACCTCTTCAATTACGCTTTTTACATCCTGTAGTTGTTTGTTACCTATCTCCCCTAAAAATTTCAGTGTAATGTGTAAATTTTCCATGCCCACCCATTTTACTCCGTTTAATCGGTCTCTAATCTCACCTGAGGCTTTCATTATTTTTTGCCTCGTACTTTTGCTAAGTTCAATAGCAATAAAGGCTCTCATCTATAAATCTGGCGGAGGGAGTGGGATTCGAACCCACGAACCCCGGTTACGGGGTTACGCGATTTCGAATCGCGCGCCTTAATCCACTCGGCCATCCCTCCGCATGTAACTTAAAAACTTATTCCATACCTTTTCCGGATTCTCCGGGCGTATATAACTCATTGACTCTGTCGCCCTGAAACTCCAGATGGCTATCCTGTCCACGTCTATGTTTTTTATCAGGGAGAAAAACGAATCTATATAAGAAGTCTCTTCTTCAGAAAGAGAAAAGCCCTGAACCCACAGTTCTGTTTCAAGTCCTCTTTTCTTTGCCTTATTAAAAAGATACGGCACCTGCTTTTCCATAAACTTTATGAAATTAGCACCCAGGACAGCAGGATACGGGTCAAGTGAGAATACATCAAGGTCTCTCAGATAAATAAAAGATTCGAGTTCCTCTGTCGATATATTCGGGAGAACGCACAGAGTATTTGAAAGACCTTTTCTTTTTGCATAACTAAACAGATGTTCCATGAGTCGCTGCTTTGATACCGCACCAAACTCTCTTAGTATGATGGAAGGAGCAAGGTCCATTCTACCTCCATATTCATCAATAAAAAGGTCATTACAAACTTCGCAGAAACAGGCAATATCGTCAAGATGAACCTCATCCCAGAAAATACCGTCAAATCCTATATCCGCCACTGTATCAATCCACTCCTCAAGAAGTTCGATGGTCTTGGGGTTATTAGGACATGCACCATATCCTTCTTCTCCATTGAGTTTTTTCTGCCTGATTTCCGGATAAACATAAATCCATTTGGAATACTCTTCCCCTCCAAAGAGCCTGAGTACACCCCAGGGGTCTGCAAGTGCAAGAAATCCCGCATCTTTAGTCATGGATACCAGTTCTTTGACAGACTCTCTGTAAAATTCCAGGTCCCTTTCAGAGAACGTGTGAACAACGTACCTGAATCCAGCGCTTTTTATCTCTTCAAGGTCTTCAGCGAAATGCCTTTTATCCCTTGTGCTGAAATATGATACTCCAAACCTGGTTTTACTCAATTGTCTTTCCTGCCTCCGGAATTATAACTCTGTCTTTATATTCACCCTGCAAAGCATTTACAAACTCTAAAGGAGTGCCTTTAAGAAGCGGGAAGGTGCCAAAGTGCATCGGGATAATGTATTTTGGTTTGAGTAGTTCCACTGCGTATGCTGCCTCACGAGGTCCGAGGGTAAAATGTCCGCCAATTGGCAGCATTACAAGGTCTGGTTTATAGAAATCTCCTATAATGCTCAAACCGCCAAAAAGACCGGTATCTCCAGCATGATAGATTTTAAACCCATCCTCAAGTGTTATTACAAATCCAGCAGGATTTCCGAGATAAACGATTTCATTATTCTCTATCACGGCAGAGGAATGAGATGCCTCAACCATGCAGAAATTAAGGCCTTCATGCTCCACGCAACCGCCTATATTCATTCCTACAGCCTCAACGCCCTGTGCGCCGAGATACTGGGCAATTTCAAATATACAATAAACGGCTGGCTTAAACTTCCTGTAAAGCTCAACTGTGTTTCCTATGTGGTCACTGTGTCCATGAGTAATGAGTATGACATCTACTTTATCAATTTCGTTAAGAAAACGTTCATCTCCTCCCGGGCTATTGAGCCACGGGTCTATAAGTATACTTTTGCCTTCTTTTGTTATAATTTGAAAGGCAGAGTGTCCGAACCACTTTATCTTTGCTCCCCCAAATCTCATGGCTATCCCTCCTTTTCATAAAATGCACCAATAGATGTGTATTTTTCTCTCCTTTTCTTTAAACGTTCATCAGGCCGGAGTCTCATTATCTCTTTCAAATGCTTAAGCACATACTCTTTAAAGTTCTCCATAGCCTTAATTGGGTCCCTGTGGGCACCGCCAAGTGGTTCCGGAATAACGTCGTCAACAATACCAAACTCTTTCAGGTCCTTTGCGGTTATTTTTAAAGCCTCTGCCGCCTCATTTGCCTTTTTGGCGTCCTTCCACAGGATAGACGCGCATCCCTCTGGAGATATGACAGAGTATATTGAATATTCCATAGCGAGAACACGGTCTGCAACGGCAATAGCAAGTGCTCCACCAGAACCACCTTCCCCTATAATAACTGAAACGAATGGCGCCTTGATTTTCAACATGGTCCTTATATTTTCTGCAATAGCCTGAGATTGTCCTCTCTCCTCTGCTCCAATTCCAGGATAGGCTCCTGGAGTATCAACAAGGGACACAATGGGTATATTGAATCTATCAGCAAGTTCCATAAGTCTTCTCGCTTTCCTGTAACCTTCGGGATGAGGCATACCAAAATTCCTATAAATTTTGTCTTTAGTGTCCTGCCCCTTTTCTTCAGCAATAACCGCAACTTTTATATCATCAAGGTAAGCAAAGCCCGTTATAATTGAGGGGTCGTCTCTAAAACTTCTGTCTCCGTGGATTTCCACAAAATCCTCGAAAACGTTGTGAATGTAAGAAACAGCATGGGGCCTATCCGGGTGTCTTGCAATTTGAACCATCTGCCAGCGGGTAAGATTGGAATATACGCGCACTTTCAACTCCTCTGCCCTTTCCTTAAGTTTTTTGAGTGCTTCCTGTATCTCAGGATTATCGGAAGCCTCCTTTTCAAGGGCATTTATCTGCTCTTCTATTTCAACGATTGGCTTTTCAAAATCAAGTGGTTTCATATTTTCACTCCGAGATAAAGAGTATGTTTGAAATCAAGCGCTCCTTTAGGTACTTTAATCTGATACCCAAATTCAACACCCTTCTTCTCTGTTTTAATCATGAATCTTACAGGGTATTTTTCTCTGTATCCAACCGATGCGTCCTTTTCCGGCAAAATCTCCACACCTGCCCATAGTTTTCTGTATACCCGCCTTGAGTACATTATGGAGAAAATAACATTCCTTGTTGAAAGCTCCCTGAATACAGCGCCTAAGGAGACCCTGTTATTCTTTGAGTTATACGCAGCTCCAGAATACGCAAAAATGGGGAGGGAATAGCGTTCTTCCCTCACATAACCATTTCTGCCGCCAAGATTTCTTACAAAACCTTGAAATATAAACGATTCTACCTTATATACGGCTCCAAGTGAAAAATAATAGCCACTTAGAGAATAATCCATAATCCTCTGCTCATAAAAACTCGCTGATACTCCAAGCGAGGTCCTGCCGAAATATTTCCATGTGCCGATCTCAGCGTTAAAGAGATATGGATACACAGAAATCGCATTTTCGTCGTCTGGAACTTCACCTCTTGCTTCGAGTTCTCCGAAGTTAAGATAATTTGCATTCACGAATACACCATCTTTTGAAATAGAAATAGTGGCATATCTGGAATCCATGGTGGATAGCTCTCCTTTAAACATTAGAAGATTCCCTTTATGGTAGGCAGGATTTTCTGTGGGAAATCCCATCTCCTGAGCAAGCCTGCCCGCATCTGGTAGTAGAAATGAAAATGCAGTAAAAAGCGTTAAGATAAGCATCTTCAACCTCCCAATCTCAGAACTCTGGAAAGTTCTTCGAGTTCTTCCTTACTTTTAAACTTAATAATCAGTTTCCCGCCTCTTTTCCCCTTTTGAAGATATACATCTTTCCCGAGAAGGCGAGAGGTGAACTTTTCAACACGGCTTTTTCTTGTCGATTTCCTGTTTTTGAGCTTTCTGATAAACACCTCTGTTTCTCTCACACTGAGTTGTTTTTTTACAACTTCATCAGCAACAATTTTCTGTTCATTTTCTTTTAGTCCAACTAACAATCTCGCATGACCTTCTGAGATTTTGCCTTCCCTTATAAGTCCCTGCACATAATCGCTCAGTCTCAAAAGTCTCAATGAGTTTGTAATGGTGCTTCTATCTTTGCCAAAAAGGCGAGCAACCTCCTCATGCGTTAGGTCAAACTCGTCGATAAGTCGCCTGTACCCCTCAGCAACTTCTATGGGGTTTAAATCCTCCCTCTTCAAATTTTCGATCAGAGTAAGAGCCATGGCTTCTCTATCATTCACATTAAGAATATAAACAGGCACCTTCTCAAGCCCCACTTCGCGAGCAGCCTTCAACCTCCTTGCCCCTGCTATAAGGACATACCTTCCATTTACCTCGCGAACGAGCAAAGGCTGGAGAATCCCATGCTCTCTGATTGAGGACACGAGGTCATTAACATCCTCCCTTTCTCTTACCTGATAGGGGTTTCTATCAATACTTTCTGGAGAGAGGTACTTAAAACTCTCCTCAATTTCACTTTGAGGTAAAAGTGCCTCAAGCCCTCTTCCCAGTTTTCTCTTTGTCAACTTTCCCATATAAAATCTCCCTTGCAAGTTGCATATAACTCTCCCCACCCGCTGAATGAGGAGCATAATTTAGAATACTCATACCAAAACTCGGTGCTTCAGCAAGTCTAATACTTCTTGGTATAACAGATTGGAAAACCTTTCTGCCAAAATACTTCCGCACCTCCTCTTCCACCTGTTTGGAGAGATTAACTCTCCTGTCATACATCGTAAGCAAGAGCCCCTTTATTTTCAGGTCAGGGTTAAAAGAGTCTTTTACCATTTTAATGGTTTTAATCAATTGAGATAATCCTTCAAGAGCATAATACTCACATTGAACAGGTATAATGACAGAGTTGGCAGCCACAAGAGATATTATGGTAAAAGGACCTATGGAAGGGGGAGTGTCAAATATAACAAAATCAAACTCAGCCACTTCTTTCAATCTATCTCTCAGGAGAAGTTGCCAGTCTTTAATATATGCAATCTCCACCTGGAGCCCTGCCAGATCTTTTGTCCCGGGCACAAGATAAAGATTATCGTCAACTTTTACAATAACATCCTCAATTTTTTTCCTGCCAAGAACAAAATCATATATATTGCCTTCTTTCTCTTCCTCCACCCCAAGTCCGCTTGTGGCATTTAACTGGGGATCAATATCAAGCAACAGCACCCTTTTCCCTTCAACACTCAGAGCATGTGCAAGATTAATAGCAGTCGTTGTTTTGCCTACACCGCCCTTCTGGTTGGCAATCGCTATCTTTTCCATATAATAAATTATACAGGGACTGATAAAGACCAACAAGAGACCAGCGAATATGTTTCACATGAAACAAATTACACAACTCTTTCCAGCACAGATATATACATCACCGAACTTCTATATGGATTTCTGAATTCATAGTTTTTGTAAGGGTACGATAGTTTGTGTGCTGAAAAATGAACAAGTAGTCCTCCAACTTTTACATATTCAGGAAGATTGGCCTCTAAAACCTCCCTCATGCAGGAGGCCTTTGAAACAACTATGTCAGAACTGAAGGAACGTGAAGTAATATCTTCCTTCACAACCTCAACATTGGTAAGACCGAGTTTCAGTTTAGCCATTTCAAGAAAAGAGGCTTTCTTTTTTGCCCTTTCCACAAGACTGAAACTCCTTTCTTCATTTAGAATGGCAAGTATAATCCCGACAAATCCTGCACCCGAGCCCGCATCTATAAGTTCATCATAATCAGGTAAAAATATATTGAGGAGCACAACATCGTAGAACTGCCTGGCAAGTTCCATATCCATATCCCTTTTAGAGAAGAGGTGTATGGAGTTATTGTATATCTTCAAAAGTTCCCAGTACTCCCTGAGTTTCAACTTTTTTTTCTCGTCAAACTCTATGTTGCTCTCTCTCAGAGTTTTTATAAAGTCGGAAAACATTATACCCTCACAGATCTTTCTTTGGAGTATATTACCTTCCCCACATTTCCTTTTACAGGACGCACATACTTCACCTTAGTATAAATTACCTCTACTTTGTCAAGTCCTTTTGCCTTTGAATGATACTTCGCAAGCCTCGCACAGTAAAGTATATCATCTTCCCTTACAGGAGCACCTGCGCTGTGTAATATTACGTGAGAACCAGGATAATCTCTTACATGGAAAAAAATATCTTCTCCCTTCGCCATATTGAAGGTTAACCTGTTATTTTCTTTTGCTGACCTGCCGATGGAAATTTTGAATCCAGAGGGAGAATATAAAACAGTATTAGACTTATCCTCCCCGCTTGATTGTAACTTTCCATCCTCCGTAAGTTTTCCAAGTAACAAGAAATAATTTATAACTTCTTTCTCTCCCAAACCGGGGGGGATAGCTATCCTGTAATTACCTACTCTAAGATTATCTGAAAGACGGATAAGTCCATTTTGCAAAAGGCCCGCTGCCCTAAAGTACACATATGAAGGTATGGATTCATCGAAGTATTTTAGCCAATATGAGGGTATTGAAAACCTTTCCTCCACATATTGAGAGAAAAAACAGTCTGAAAAATCTCCGCAGGGTTTAAATCCATCTAACCTCCTTGGAGATATAACTTTGCCGTTTGTATAAAAGACATCGGTGTTTTTGAATAATTTTATTATCTCATCATTATTCATCCCAGGCAAGACGTCCCTAAAATACTTTGAAAGTGGAGGTTCAATGTTTTTTTTAACCATCTCGTATAAATTCCCAACATCCCCCCCTCTCTTCCTCTTTCTGTGGGGAGGATACTTGTAAATAACCCTTCCGTCATTATCTATAACAAGAACATATGATGCCTTTCCCGTGAGTTCTACACCTAATACCCTGATATCATCTTTCTTTTTAAATACAAGATAGAAGATTCTGTCATCTTCCACCACCCTTATCTTAATAAGAGGCATACCTTCGAGAGAAACGTCCTTTTTTTCAAAAAAGACAGGGAGATTTTCCTTTCGCACGAAAAAAGAGGTAAAAGGATGTGTAAGGTCAACGTACAATTTAAATTCTGTACCCCTAAAAGAGACCCTGACTATACGCCTTGGTTTATTGTATGAAAACCCCTCTACTTTCTTTCCCCAAAACACATCAAGATAAGAAACCATCTTGCAAAAATACGGTAAGGGGAAAATCATTCTAAAAGGTATAGAAATAAATAGAAAGTCCCGTTACCAGAGTATAAGGCGTAGAGGTAAATCTACCACTCTGTATGAAATCTTTTAAAACAGAATAATCCATCCCAACTCCCAAACTATACAGGGTCGAATTGTCCATGAACTCAAAGGAAACCCTGAAATCCGGGAGCGATGGAAGGGTATTGGGCACTTCAAATCGTGAAAGGGCAACGCGAGGAGCATTTTCAACATCTGTTATGGGATAGTAAAAACCCATGGAAACAGCAAAATTTCTATAAAATTGGTGAGAGACACTACCTGAGAAATAAAACTGCCTCATCCAAGGAGTATAACCAAGCGTCAATTCAAGATACTGGCCTGATACGGGAGAGAGGATAAAACTCAGAAAACCGGAAAGGGTTTTCTCCTGTTCATAGAATCCTCTAAGTCCCATGACCGCATCAAGCATATCATTAAGATTTAAAAACCCCCTTAAGTACGTAGAATAAAGGTCAGTTGCTCTTCTGTCATAAAGGAAGCCTATATCATAGCCGTAATCCTGTGTTCTATGCGAAAAAGAAAAACTAATAGCATTCAAACCCTTGTTAACATGTGAATAATGAAGAGTAATTCCAAAACTGTTTGCCTCCCTGCGAAAGCCAAACACAGAGATAAGCGCGCTGTCTGCTGAATAAACCATACTTCCAAGAGAAAAACCTTTGACTGTGGAACCAAGAAGTAAAAAACCTTCGCCCTTATAGGGATTTATATAAAACTCCGGAACATAACCTGTAATAAGGGAAGGGTAAAGTAAAACTGTATTTTTAGATAGAAGTGAAGTAAATGGAGTCTCAAACATTGCCTGAGAGCGAGGAGTGAACAAACTGAAAATTATAAAAAGTAACGCGTGCATGGCTATAAATATGGGCCTGGGTGGAATCGAACCACCGACCTTACGCTTATCAGGCGTACGCTCTAACCATCTGAGCTACAGGCCCGTTAGCATAATTATAAAGGAAATAATACGGGAAATCAAAGGATGTGTTTGTGTGGATAAAAAAAAAGTGGTGTGTTTCTGAGTGAGAGAAAAATTTTTCCTTTATTTCTCTTTAAAGGAGGTGATCCAGCCGCACGTTCCCGTACGGCTACCTTGTTACGACTTCGCCCCAGTCACCGAGTTCACCCTGGGCGCCTCCCTCCCCTTGCGGGGTTGGGCGAGCGACTTCAGGTGCCCCCGGCTTCCATGGCGTGACGGGCGGTGTGTACAAGGCCCGGGAACGTATTCACCGCCCCATGCTGATAGGCGATTACTAGCGATTCCGCCTTCATGCAGGCGAGTTGCAGCCTGCAATCCGAACTGGGAGGGCCTTTAAGGGATTGGCTTCCCCTCGCGGGGTTGCTACCCTCTGTAGCCCCCATTGTAGCGCGTGTGTAGCCCTGGGCATAAAGGACACACTGACTTGACGTCATCCCCACCTTCCTCCGACTCATCGCCGGCAGTCCCCTTAGAGTGCCCAGCCGCCACATGGGCGCTGGTAGCAACTAAGGGTAGGGGTTGCGCTCGTTGCGGGACTTAACCCAACACCTCACGGCACGAGCTGACGACAGCCGTGCACCACCTGTGCTGGCTCCCGGCAAGCCGGGTCCCCCAACCTTTCGGCCGGGGTACCACCAGCATGTCAAGCCCAGGTGAGGTTCTTCGCTTAGCATCGAATTGAACCACGCGCTCCACCGCTTGTGCGGGCCCCCGTCAATTCCTTTGAGTTTCACCCTTGCGGGCGTACTCCCCAGGCGCCCCACTTAATGGTTTCCCTGCGGCACCGAGAGCCGAAGCTCCCGACACCTAGTGGGGATCGTTTACGGCCAGGACTACGGGGGTATCTAATCCCCTTCGCTCCCCTGGCTTTCGGATATGAGCGTCAGGAACGGGCCAGAGAGCCGCCTTCGCCACTGGTGTTCCCCCCGATATTTACGCATTTCACCGCTACACCGGGAGTTCCGCTCTCCTCTCCCGTCCTCAAGACGGACAGTATCGGACGCAGTCCAACGGTTGAGCCGTTGGATTACACGTCCGACTTGTCCGCCCGCCTACATCCCCTTTAAGCCCAGTGATTCCGGACAACGCCTGCCCACCCCGTATTACCGCGGCTGCTGGCACGAGGTTAGCCTGGGCTTCCTCTGAGGGTACCGTCAGATCGACTGGGTATTAGCCAGCCGACCCATCGTCCCCCCTGACAGCGGTTTACACCCCTAAGGGCTTCATCCCGCACGCGGCGTCGCTGGGTCAGGGTTTCCCCCATTGCCCAAATTTCTAGCCTGCTGCCTCCCGTAGGAGTGGGGCCCGTGTCTCAGTGCCCCTCGGGCCGGTCACCCTCTCAGGCCGGCTACCCGTCATAGGCTTGGTAGGCCGTTACCCTACCAACTACCTGATAGGCCGCGGCCCCCTCCCTGGGCGCGAGCATGCAAGCAGAGGCCCGCTTTCATCCAAAGGGGATGCCCCCTTCGGACATTATGCGGTATTAGCTGGGGTTTCCCCCAGTTATCCCCCACCCAGGGACAGGTTAGCCACGTGTTACTCCGCCGTCCGCCGCTCTACTCACTCCCCGAAGGGAGCTTTCGCGCACGACTTGCATGGCTAAGACACGCCGCTAGCGTTAGTCCTGAGCCAGGATCAAACCCTCCATGGGGAGTAATCTCTCACTCAGAAACACACCACTTCATTTTCAAAGAGCGTAACTCACCTTTTTTGCAAGTGTTAATATTATACCCTACCCGACACGATTTGTCAAGGGGTTATATACCACTTTTTTTAACTCCCTGATTTTCAAAGGGTATGACAAGAGTTATCAGAGCAGCCACAATGCTCACAGCACAGGTTATAATAAATGGATTCCCCAGGCGTCCAAGGAGTATGGGAGAAAGGGACCCCACAGTACCGCTTATAAAACCCACTGCCCCGAGAACTCCACCTCGCTCCCTCTCTGAGACGCTATCCATAAGCAAGGGCATAAAGTAAGTGTAAGTAGGCTGAACCGTTACAAAACCCAGAACAAGAAGAATCAGAGCTGGATATTGGAGTGACCAGAGATAAATCAAAAGGCCATGAACAAAAACGGAAATACCCATTACCTTCCACATACCGTATTTCTTAGCCAGAAGATAAAAAACAGGGATAAAGCCTATGGAAATCAGAGTGGAAATTCCGTATAAGAATGATATCTGCCTCAGGTCCATGGAGAGGGCTTTCTTTAAAATTGCCGGAATGAAGGGTCCATCCGATGTTGAGTAAAAAACAAAGAAGGCAAGAGAGACAAAAACTGTGATAAGCACGATTTTTCTGCTGAACCGGGGAAATCTTATGTTTTCCCCATGCCCATCCTTTTTATCTCTCACATTCCATCTTATAACAGTCACCAGTATCTCAAGACCCGCCGCAAAGAGAATAACACCCTTAAGGCTCATAAACTTTAAAAGACCATAGCCCACAAAGGGACCTATAAGTATCCCTAAAAGCGCAAAGAATTCAATCTGGGAAAAGGACCTTGTTGTATCCTCCTCCGCAGCATGCACTATTACACCCTGGGGCGGAAGTTGAATCCCCCAGAGTAAATATATCACAAAAAGCAGGGTAGCCAGCAGGGCTTTTGTCAACGGAAGATACAAAAGCGCAAACAACAATGCCACCAAAAGTGTGGAAAGGGCATACAGTCTCCTTGCATCAATTCTCTTCAAAAGAAAGCCTCCAAGAAGCTGCCCCGCATTGTATGAAAAAAGAAAAACCGTATAGAGTGTTCCAAGGCTCGACTCTGCAAAACCATTGTTTAAGAGCAAAAGGGGCAAAAGATGATAAAAGGAAAATACAGCCGTTAAACTTAAAAGAAGGGATATGCCCACAAGCAAAATATTTCTGTTAAATCGCATAATGTTTAACTTAAAATTCATGAGAGGAATAATTATAACCCCAAAATCCTGTTTACTCCCTTTTTCCTGAATAAATGCTCCTTCTCTCTATGATTTAAAATTACAACCACTTTATAATTTGGAACAAAATCTTGACAATCCCCCCCCCGTTGCTTTAAAATTTTCAATATAAGAAAAAGGAGGTCAAAAATGACTTTTATTTTTACCTCTCTTTTCCTGTTATCTCAACTCCATCTCACTGTAAATCTTGTGAATACCAACGATTCCCTCCCAATAACAAATGTCGTAATCAAACCGACTACTCCGCTTCTTTTATATCCAGATTCAATCAAGATTGCAAAGATTGATGCCCAAGAAAGCAAAAGCGTAAAATTTTTCATTACTCCATCGTCTTTAGAACACCCTGTAAAAGTTGTTTTAAAAGTACTATCAGAGGGAAGATTGATTGCAATAAAAGAGGTTCCCATATCTCCTTCAAAAAATTACACATCAACGTATGTATCACCTACAATAGGCAGAAATTTTAGACTGATCTGCCCTATGCCTCCAAAGACACCGCTTTATGTAAATGTTTACAACAAAATAGGGCAGAAAGTTTTCGAAAAGAAGTATGAATGGAATAAACATCCTTTTAACATAAACCTGAAATATCTACCACCTGGAAATTACTTTTTAGAACTAAAAGCAAATACATTCAGAGATATAAAGAAAATTACTGTCTATTAACAATGGAGGAACATCATGACAGGGATATTACTTGCTTTCATTATTAACTCTGTAAACATCACTCTGCCTCTTAAAACAGAGGTCCCTCAGGTCAAGAAACTGATGACCCAAGCAAAAATAGGTGGCAGTAAAGACATAAACAAAACCACAAAAGTTTTACCTATTTTTTCCATATCACGGACGACAAAACTCAACTGGGAAACTGATCTTTACAAGGATACCGTTATGTGCACCTCAGACACAGGAGAATGGCTATATCTTCTTGTACCCCTCAGAGGTGCAGGAGAACCCAACGACTCTTTTAACTTCGAATTTTACAGACCAGTATTTGATTCAACAGGCCACCAGATCGGTGATTCAAGTAAATTGTGGCTAAAGTGTAAGTGGATATTTATAAATTATGATACCACCGGTGCTGAAAAATGGCGTGCAGAGTGGTATGACATGCAAGAAAACCCATACATACCATATCAAACACAGAATTTCACATTTGATCCCTACGCATATTATATAGCAGCAGGAATTTTCCCGGAGGTTAAGACTGTAAATAACCAAGGAGATACTATTAAAGAACCCACTCCTGTTTCATTCTATCCGGGCAAGTGGCGTGGTATTATAAAAACGTTTTATCATTTACAGGACACTTTCCCTGAAATAGCCCTTGATACTACATTTGTCTTGTTTGATGATATATTTCCTGAAGTCAATATTGCAGGTATTGGAGACCAGGGTGAAGATTCTCAGCAAGATAGTTCCATATTTCTTGTAGCAGGTGAAGAAACTATAAAAATCAATGTATATGAAAATTGCTACGCCGACCTCATTCTACATCTTTCCTACACGGACTCACTCCCTGCGAAAACAACGGACAAAGAGTACACAATAAATTTAGGCAATGTTAAAAATCTCTTAAAAAGCATAACTTTACAAAGAGTTTATAATTTCGGGTTCAGGAGAGGAAGAGAATATACTCTTTATATTGAAGCAAAAGACTCCTGGGAAAACAGAACCATAAGTAGAACAGTAAGTGCTCCTGTAGGACCTGTACGGATCACCATGGAGATTGGTAATAAGTACTTATGGCCCCAAATACCCCTGGCTAATATAACACAAGAGGGGTTAAGCCAGGAAACAATAGACACTATCACAACCATACATGTTGTTGCCAAGAAAATATGGAATCTAAAACCTGTCAAGGGGCTGCCACTGACATTTACTATTCAACGAATAGTTGATGATGCACATCCGTATGGTGACAGCCTGGACGGCCATTACGGAAAACTATACTTATGTGAAGCAAACTGCGATACAATAATTTACCCATTTGATACCCTTTACACAAAAGGCACACAAGAGGGCCTGATGTTACAATATCGCTCCTCTGAAATCGGCCAGATGGAACTTTTAAGGACGAAAACAAAAGACGAGTATTATGTTGTTTATGGCTCAGGCACTTTTCAGAAATACTTGGAGGACACACTTTATATTATGGTACCGGGACTTGTGAAGCTGGAACCGGGCAAATACTACCAACTTGTGGGCGCTACTACCTATCATCCTGAAAATCATTACGGGACTCCGTACACTGTGGATGCTTTAAAAAAGATAGCAGTATATGCCCATGACAGCCTTGGTGTAGATACGCTTTACTATAATGACATGAGCCTGGAGTACGGTGGTCTGTTTGACATAGGACCAAACTATGGACAACTCTGGCATACACCCCATAAAGAACACAGAACAGGGAAGAATTGTGATATGAGACCTATTAAAGGGAAGAAAGGTAGAGCCCTTAAAAAATTTATTTCACGGAATTTTGGACTTTTTAACAAATTAAAGAAAGACGTTTATAATGAAGGTAACCACTGGCATTTAAGACTTGGAGAAAGGGATTAATAGGAGGAGGAAAATGAAGAACACATATAGAGTTTTGATTATATTGGTGTGCATAACCCCATATGCATTTGCCAGCAACTGGATAAAAGTTTCAACCTATGAGGGGAACGACAAAGTCAATCCAACTGTCAATATATCTGTAAAAGACAGCATTGATACCATAATATGGCGCGGACCAGAAGACTCGGACACATCCTATGTCTATATTTATACTTACAAAATAAAAGCGGGCATTCTGGAAAGGGAACACGACTACTGGTATGTTTCATATTTCGATACAGTTAACAAGGTATACAGGACAGAGAAAGTTGACAGCGGACCTTCTGATTATACACAAAGTATAACAGAAATAGTTTACGGATTGACAGATACCATCGTAAGCAAGCAGAACATTATTATAAGAGGTGGTAAATGGAACACAGTAATTCGTAAGGTATGGGGCACAAATGGTCCTACTGACCCATGGGACAATTTCTACAAAACCCATTGGATATACAATCTAGGTTCAGGGTATGATCAAATGCTGGATACAATTTATGATATTTATCCTAAAGACAGCCTTACAATCACTTTTACTTCTCGTGGCCTTCCCGCCATCTCGCAGATGCATTTTGTAGGAACATCAAGAGGTGATGACCCCATAAAAGTGTATGACGGTTATGAAGACTATCAACTCCCAGATGAATTGTTTGAGAAATCTCCATTCGGTGGGAAGCCTGTTTATACTGTTTTACCATGGAAACAACCCGGTTATGATACATTGGGAAGACTTACTCTTACTGAGGGCCAATCGATGATTGACAGTCTGAGGTCATGGATAGATAAAAGCGTTCACCTTGGATGGCTTGATGAGAGATTATCAGGCAGATTAAAAAGGAAACTTGACCCGGTGGAGAAATACATGTGGGAAGGTAGAGGAGAAAATCATGCAAGGCACTCACTTTTAGCTTTTATGTCCATATTGGAGAGAAACAGGGGGAGAGGGGTGAAC
>JALVYB010000070.1 GCA_027038175.1 Caldifarciminota bacterium
AGTGAGAAACTTCTTTGAAAAGGAAGTTAAAAAAGAAAGTTGCAAGGCAGAGTTAGAGAAATTTATAGGCTCCTCTTTTCAAATCATAAAGGGGTAATTTCTGTATATCTAAATTTGGTTAAGTATATAAATTTTAGACGTTTTTTCACACATGATCGATGCAAATAAAGCTTCTTCCATTGTTTGACCTATACCAACTTGACCATGGTTAGCTATAATAGTAGCATTAGTATCCTTAAGACATCTTGAAACTTCATTTGCCAAATCTTGAGTACCAGGAGATTTATAATTTGTTACCTTGATTTTATTACCTAACACCATTGCGGCATCTTCAGTGATAATAGGAACTTCTTTAAGGGTGGATGAAGCGACAGATGCATATAGACTGTGCGTATGAATAACAGCTCTAATGTCATGGCGATTCTTGTAAATGGTTATATGCATTTTCAATTCACTTGAGGGTTTTTGTTTACCAGAAACCACGTTTCCATTTTGATCACAAATTACGAGATCTTCTTCTTTTAAACTATCATAAGGAATGCCACTGGGAGTGATAATAATGTTTCCATTTTTTAGAAGCATAGAAACATTTCCCCATGTTCCAACTACCAAGCCATACTCTTCAATTTTTTTGCAAGTTTTTAAAATTAGAATATCTTCTTTTGAGATAAAACATCACCCCCGTTTTGTATCATTTCTTTTTTGTGAGATTTCTTTGGTCAAACTTAGATAGTACTTTTCAGCATATAAGAATATATACTTTGTGATTACTTGCTTTATGCTATATCTATTTTGTATCACTTCGTCTGCGCATAATTGTGAACTTAAATATGTCTGAATTAAAATAATCAAGCGAATAGATTAACGGTGTTCCAAATGAATCAAATATTAGTTGCTTTAGGAGAATAAAGATTATATTTTCTGAAATACCTAGTTTTTTAGCCATTTCCTTGCTTGATATAACAGGTAATATTTCCGAAAATGAGCTTTCCACAGAATATCCTAACGCTTCTTCAAAATATTGAAGCATTGAACCACCTGGAAATTTTTTGGGAGTTTCCCCATTAAAATACTTCAAAGGCGCACTACTGATCGAATAAACTGCAAATTCCCCGTTAGCATAACGTTTACGATAATAAGTTATGACTTGTTCGTCTTCTTTTAAACGAAGTTTTTTTTGAATCTCGCTATCTGGAAAATCTATTTTTATACCCAAATATTCTGTACTTGGTTCACAATTAAAGTATCTTATGATTTCTGTAACACCTTGAAAAACTTCAAGCCCACTTTTTAGTTCTATAGGATTTCTTTTTAGGAAAGTTCCTTTACCTTGTATCTGATAAATTATTCCTTCTTGTTTTAATCTGATATAAGCTTCATGAACAGTAATACGGCTTACTCCTAAAAGCTTAGAAAGGCTATTTTCAGAAGGTAATTTATCATTGACTTTCAGATTGCTATTCTTGATATGCTCTATTATTTTTCTTTTAACGATTTGACTCAATGGCTCAGAATTTTTAATTTTCTCAAAAATTTCGGCTCACCTCCAAAATTCTTGAATATTTTCTTAAATGTTTATTTGGATCTGCAAAAAAATATGGCTCGATTATTTTCATTTGAAAACGAAACTTTCCCTCTTGATAAAGATATATTTCAAGGTGTATCTTTTTAAAGAGGATGTGATGACCACAACCAACAGTTAATCATAACAATCTGACAGGGCCCCAAGTTAACAAATGAAAGTTAATATCATTTGAAGGCCCTATGAGAAACTCTGAGATTGTTCAGATTCTCAAAGAAAATATCTTTGCCTATGGTGTAAATCATCTTATTTCTG
>JALVYB010000071.1 GCA_027038175.1 Caldifarciminota bacterium
AAGAGGAAGTTGGCTTGGGAAGTTACGGTTTATGGATTAGCAAGGAGCAGATACAGAAGCAAGGGAAAAAGAGAATATGTATATCTTGATTTGACGGTATTTTTAAAAATCGGTTATAGCGAGAGTGATATAATTGACGCAGTAAAAGAGGTTATTGAATCTAATGGATTGGTGCAGGTGACGGGTGGTATTGAGGTAGGGATTTCGAAAGTAAAGAAGAGTGTAGAGAAAGAGACATTAGGGGAATTTAAAAATAAGTTAGATTTGTATATACAGTTAAATTATAAGAAGGGGTGAAAATGTGTGATTTGTGGTATCAGATGGTGTGGTATTATTACAAAAAGGCACAAGAGGTGGATAAAATGAATGTGGATATTTATATCGATATAGACGAAAAGATGAGCAAAAAGAAAGTAGAAGGATATATAAGAGATAAACTGAAAATTTACAATAAATCAGGATTGTTGCGGGAGAACATAGACATAAAAGAAGTGTATTATCGTAAATCGTCATCAGGGAACACTCATTTGAAATTTGTTGTTGAGATAGATAAGGTTATAATCAGAGAAGAAGATACTTATATTTTACTGATGTTGTCATTCAGGGCAATCTTCGGGGACGATGCAATGAGAATAAAGGCGGATTTATGCAGGTACGCACTACACATGGATGTTAACAGAATCAATAAAATCTTTGATACGAAGGCACTGTTCGATGAGGATGGAAATATGGAAATTAAGAGAGCAGGGAAGTGGGTTAAAATCAGTATTTAAACTTTTTTACAAAGAGATAACACAAGAATACAGACAAAAACGATAAGTAAAATCTCTCTTATACTTTTTTATGGAATTTCAGGATGTGGTTAAAGTTGTGGAAGGGCATAGATTGTATGTCTGCCCTCTTTGTGGTCGAGAATTGACGACAAGAAACGGGTTGAAGTATCACCTCAAACATGTTCATAATCTAACTGCTGATGACGAGCAATATAGAGAGATAATGAAAGCGTCAAGCTTGAAAAGAGGTAAAAAACCGATGGTGCAAGCAAAACAAAATGAAGGTGATAGGGAAATAATAAAAGTTAAAAAAAAGGAAGAATCTACTACTTTTACAGAAGACGATAACGAAAACGGCGAAGAAGGCGGAATAATCGAAGAAGAGGTAAGCGGAGATAAAGAAAGCATAGAAGACATAAAGTCACAATTGCTACAATTAACGAAAGAGGGAGAAGAAGAAAGCGAAAGCGAAGGAGAATATGAAGAAGGCGAGGAAGAAGGAGTTATAAAAGAGGTTATGAGCATTGAACTTGATGAGGTTGATGTTGCAGATTTGTACTTAAACATTCTTGGTTTCGTCGGGATGATATGGGGTTATGATGTTTACGGTGACTCGGAACTAAAAAATAGAAGTGTGAGAAGAGCAAGATTGTTGAAGAAACTGATAGGAAAATATGTAGAAGATGAAGAAAGCATTGCTATGCTTATTCTTGCGTCTGATGTGATCAGTGACATAATTTATATTCGCTCGAAAACGAAAAAGAAAGAGGAGGCGAATGAAAAATGAAAGATGTAGTATTTGGGAGAGGTGCAATTCTTGTGAAAATAACAGAGAACTATCTTGAGATACTGAAAATACAGAAAGGGAAGTTAATGATAGTCGATTGGTTCACAGACGAAACGGGGGATTCTGTTTTTCATTTTTTAGATAACAAAATTGAGGTGGTGTAAATGTTCAAGAAAGGGATGTTCGGTATAGTGAGAAATATCTTGAAATCAAACGCCGATAAGGTGGAAGACTAAAAAA
>JALVYB010000072.1 GCA_027038175.1 Caldifarciminota bacterium
TGAATGTATATTCCTAACATTCCATTACCTCTTTCATAACTCTTTCGGATTTCATAATTCACCCACTTTCTTGTTGCAGTTTCCGCTCCTATAAGAACTACTGTTACAGATGTTCCTTCTAAGTTTTTATTTATCCATCTTTTAACTGCTTCTTCTCCTTCTCTTTTAACTTCCTCCCACTCAGCAGCATCCCAGAAGCCAGCCGCCTCCCTATCGGGCTTTGTAACCCAGCTGTTTCTCACTACACTGGCTCTCCAGATATCTCTTTCATAGTGGAAACTAAAAAATACTCTTCTAGCCATTTTAACAACCTCCTTTCTGTAAGAAGACATAAATTGCATAAATTAAAGTTAAAATAAAGATTGATCCATAAAACCATCCCAGAGTAATGGAAAACATAATCCTTAATATAGACTGTTCTTTGTGTTTAAATCTATAAGCGTTCATATCAAATAGATACTCATCTGTTTGTAATCGGTTTTGTATTACCCATTCATAAAGCCTCCTGTAAAGTCGTTCCTGCCACAGGAAATATGCATCTAAAAACCAGAATACCACAAGTGGTAGGAACGCTATCAAAACTTGATACTTTGAGCCTTTTAAAAGTAGAGTTACAGCAACGAGTGTGATAGTCCATCCTTTAATCATAAAAGAATTAAACGCCATACGTTTAATAATATCTTGAATTATTTCGATTTCTTTAAGCATAAATTCTTTTAATTCTTCTCTTGTATAACCCATATTAACACCTCCTTAACTTTAATATAACGCCGAGCCTAATTTCTGACAACGTTTTGCGAATAAACGAAGTGCCGCAAGGTATTTGGACGAGCGTAAGCGAGTCGTTTATCCGCTTGTTAAGTGACCCCGATAGGGGCAAGGTGCGAAGCACCGCAGAGTGCCCGCTGTCGCCTATATCCTTTCTCATTTTTATTCCCTCACACAATAAATGTGTCATTAATCTTAATTCTAAATCCATTATGTTTTGCCTCCTCTTTTAATAAGTTAAACAAATTGCGTTTAGATTTGCTTAGTAATTTTTCGTTAAATCTACTGTTTGTTGTTAATTTTAAGACAGGTATAGGGTTATATTCTTCACCGTCCACCTTCACATTTTCAAGATTTGTAAAAAGTATCATCTTTATTAGTCCATCTTTTATATCACCTTCAGAAGGTAAGCTTCCTGTAGTTGTGTGTTTTCCCTCAATAAGGTATATATCCCTACCATGAGCTTCAACTTCGTCACAAGTGAAATAATAATAACCACCCAAATAATTTTTTATAGTAATCATTCCTTTTATACCTGTTAAATGCTCTTTGGGTTGTACTGTTACACTTTCCCTTTCTTGTGCTTTATGGGCAAGTTTTCTAGATAGTTCCATAAATCTTTCTTTGCCTTTATGTAACTCTGCTAGTCGTCTTTTGGCAGATTCCATAGAATGCATTTCCACACCTAAATCTTCTGAAATTTTTTTATAAGAGTTAAAAGCTAAATCTGCTATTTGAGAAATTTTATCTATTTCCTCCAAATTCCAATGTAATGCATCAGACTGATAAGAAAGCAATCTTTGGATTTCTTCTTTTATGTACTCTACATTAAATCTTTGATTTGTAATTTTGTTTCTATACCGCGGGTTCTTATCTGCATGTACATAATAATCAACGATAACATACACACCCAATAAACTCATTAATGATATTGTGTCCCATTGAAGAAAGTCTCTATCTCCGTCTTTCCCCTCATCTTTTATTATTGGAATTATTGTTACTTTTTTCCCACTAAATCCCA
>JALVYB010000073.1 GCA_027038175.1 Caldifarciminota bacterium
ATATTGTAAGGTCTTTAAAAGATGGTGTAGAATTTGATGAAATTCTGGCTACAATTCCTGAGAATAAAAGGAGAAGATACATTGAGTTTTTAAGTACCCTTAATTTTACAGGCAGGGAAGGTGAAGTTTTAAAGAGTGATCTTGAAAAGAAGTTAAAAAACTTTTTAAAGGTCAGAAAGATTAAGAAACCTTCTCTTGAAGAAATTATTAAATTAAAAAAAGAGGAGATGGGAGACCATGAGAGACTGGATAACTCAGAGTAAATTTTTTCAGGAAATACTTGAAAAGGCAAAGGAAGAAAAGCGAATCTCTTATTCAGAACTTACAAAACTACTTCCTGCGGACTACTTTTCAGGTGAAATTCTTGATGAACTTATAGTGGCTCTTAATGAGCAGGGAATAGAGGTATTTGAGGAAAAACTTGGAAGAAAAAAGAGGAGTCGCAAAAAAGAGTATGCTATTGATGAAGAGGATTTTATACAGATAAGAGACGACCCATCACGTACTTACCTTAAGCAGATTTCAAATTTACCCCTTCTCACAAAGGAGGAAGAGCAAAAGTATTCGAAGATGATAGACGACTCTCGAAAAGAAATTGTAAGGCTTGTTTTCAGTACAAAATACGGACTTGTCAGGTTAATGCAGGCGATTAAATACGTGGAGGACGAAGTATATCAAATAGAGGAAGTTGTCCAGGTAGACTCCCAGTACTGGACGAGTAAGGAGAAGAACGAAGAAGAAAAAAAGAGGGTGAAAAGAGCGTTTAATAGTATCAAAAAGACTATAAACAGTCTTCTTGAGGAATACTTTGAAGTTGACCCCGAAGCAATCCCATCATATAACCTAAAGAATTCTCAGAAGAAACTCAAGAGACTTGCAGAGAGAATAGTGGAACTTGCCCCTCAATTTTCCATGATTAATGATATTGTGAACAAGATGAAGGATATGGTAAACGAACTGGATGAGATAGAGGAAAAATTGACAGTTTTGGAAAAGCAAAGGGACGAGGTACTTGAAAAAATGAATACCCAGGGAGAACTCTCTCCTCAGGAAGAGAGGATGCTCGGAGAGTTGTATTTTGATATAAAAGAACTTAACAACAGACGGAAAGAAATAGAGGTTACTCTTGGCATGTCTCCTGAAGAAGCAAAGGAACATTTTAAAAAGATAGAGGCTGCCATGTCCCAGATGGAGTTCGCCAAGAGGAAGATGACAGAAGGGAACGTGAGGCTTGTTATAGGGTTTGCCAAGAGATTCATGAACAGAGGTCTTGAATTTATGGATCTTGTTCAGGAGGGTAATGCCGGGCTTTTGAAGGCGGTTGAAAAGTTTGATTATAGAAAAGGCTTTAAGTTTTCAACCTATGCCACATGGTGGATAAGGCAGTCCATAACAAGGGCTATTGCAGACCAGTCGAGAACCATAAGAATACCCATTCACATGATTGAAACAATTACAAAGGTTTCACGTGCTGCAAGGGCACTTATGCAGGAATATGGTAGAGAACCCACGATAGAGGAGATTGCCAATTACCTTGATATACCTCAGGATAAGGTTAAGCAGGCGCTTGATTCTGCAAAAGAACCTATATCTGTTGATAGACCTATAGGCCATGATGAGAAGAGTTTTATAGGAGACTTTCTTGTTGACAGGAATCAGAAGAGCCCCAAAGAGTATGCGCGAGATAATATTCTCAAAGAAAAGTTAGAGGAGGTTTTGAACACCCTTTCCCCAAGAGAAAAGAAGATACTCGAATACAGATTTGGACTTCGTGGTCATCCGCCAAAAACACTGGATGAAGTCGGTAAGATTTTTGATGTAACAAGAGAGAGAGTAAGACAGATTGAAGCCAAAGCCCTTAAAAAACTCAAGCATCCTATGAGAATTGCAAAACTCAGGAGGCTTCTTGACGAGGACACAAGGGGTTGATTATAGCGCTGTAATTGTAGCAGCAGGCAAAGGGAGCAGATTTGGCGGATACAAACAACTTGAACGTATCAACGGCGAAACTATAGTTGAAATATCCCTTCGTAAATTCGCAGAGTGTGGCGCAAAAGAACTTATCCTTGTCACAAAAAAAGAACTTTTCCCTTATTTCAGTGCGCTTGAGAACAGATTTTTAATACCTTTAAAGGTTGTTGAAGGTGGTGAACAAAGAAGCGATTCTGTATACAATGGAGTTTCTGTGGTAGAAAGTCCCTATGTCCTTGTCCACGATGCCGCAAGACCAAATCTGGATTGTAAACTTATACAAAGAATAAGGGAGGCTCTTATGGAACATCCAGCAGTTATCCCTGTTATACCTGAGTCAGATACTGTTGTCATTGTGGAGGATAACTATCTTAAAAAGAAGCTGGATAGGAGTTCCCTAAGAAGGGTTCAAACTCCCCAGGGCTTCAAAAATGACCTTTTAAAAAAGGCTTTTACTATTGCAAGGGAGAAAAATATATACTTTACAGATGAGTCCACCATGTTACTTGAAATTTTAGGGATAGGGTCTTTTGTGGTTGAAGGAAGTCCATGGAATTTCAAGATTACTTACAGGGAGGACCTTGAAATGCTTAAGACATCCAAAGCAGTGATGGGTTACGATATACACAGGTTAAAAAATGGTGGCCTCCTTAAGGTTGGTGGAGTTGTTGTAAAAGAGGGCATTTCTCCAGTGGCTCATTCTGATGGGGATGTGGTTTTACATGCACTCATAGATGCCATCCTGTCTATGGAAGGGGTATCGGATATAGGCACTCTCTTTCCGGATACTGACGAGAGATGGAAAGACGCTGACTCTACCGAACTTTTGAAAAAAGTCAAAAACAGGATAAAAGACTTTAAGATTCTCAAAGTAGATATACTCTGTAAACTTGAAAATGTAAAACTTGCTCCATACAGAGAAAAAATAAAAGAAAACATAGCAAATCTTCTTGATATTCCATCTTCTATAGTATCATTTAAAGCAAAGAGAGGAGAGGGGGTAGGCCCTGTTGGAGAAGGGAAAGCCATAGAGGCTTTTGTTCTATTGACGTATATTTAGCATTTTGTTGTAACATTATTTTACTAAATCTTTTTTATAAACACAGATAAACCCCTATATCTCAGTAATATCATAGGGTTTGTATCCCCACGTATCTGGCATATATCTTGCAATATATCCTGATGAAAACAGGAGGCTAAAAATGAAGAGGCTATGGTACCATGCAATAATGGTAGTAGCGGGTGTCGTAATGCTTTTTGTGTCAGCGAATGCTGGCACGAAGCAGGTTTCAAGTTCTAACATACAGGTTTCCTCAAGAGCACTGTTCGGCCTTGCCCAGAGCGTAATCACTGATGGTGGATATGCTTATGTGGCTGCAGATAACTCGGTTGTCACCATATCTTTGTCAAATCTCTCTTCTCCCACTTTTTCAAGTTACAGTTATCCCATGGAATACATACAGGACCTCTGTACAAATACAGATTATATTTATGCTACAATAGGAGATTACGGTATAGAGGTTATTCCAAAAGCCACCTCCGAAGACCCTGCAACCATTAAAACATTCGATTTTGGAACATTTATGGGAGAAATAACGATTGATAAGTCTAATGGTATCCTATATGTTGCTACAGCAGATTCCGGGGTTTTGGTATTGCAGA
The DNA here is from genome assembly GCA_027038175.1 of Caldifarciminota bacterium. Classification (GTDB taxonomy): domain Bacteria; phylum Hydrothermota; class Hydrothermia; order UBA1063; family CAJXJZ01; genus CAJXJZ01. Next base: position 3,634 of record JALVYB010000073.1, read on the forward strand.
TTGTAGGGGATTCTCTTGCAAAGATAGGAGCGATTTCGGGCGGATTTGGTACCCCGAGTGATGTGGAGTACTCCAACGATACGCTGGTTATAGGAGGAAGTGGTGGGATATTCATATATGATGTATCTACTCCTTCTTCTCCATTGCCAATAGATTCTATTTTAACGAAGTACGGTGTTTACAGGGTGGGATTTGAAAATGGCAACGTGATATACGCTATGAACTGGGTCAAGAACTGGCAACCTTATTACAGTGTATCGTTGTTTGATGGGAATCTGGGAACTATTGTAAAACAGGGTGAAGGTAGGGTCGCTGACATTTGCGTCAGAGACACGAATCTATTTATTCTTAAAGGTTCAGGGGAAATATACTATTACGTTTTAAGTGGTGGCGTACCCACCATGATTGACGACCTTGCCCTTGGCAGTTTGGCCCATGACCTTGATGCAGATACGTCATTTGTCTATCTTGTAGAAGACGATGGATTTCACATTATTCAATACGAAAGTGGTTATCTTGAACCGGTGAGCACTGTTTATTCGGCACTTGTATCCCATGAACTTGCAACGTATGGGAATTATCTTTTCAGTGCTGCTGGGCAGCAGGGGATAATGGTAATTGATATGAATGACACGCTAAATCCTCAATTTGCAGGTAGAATTCCCTGTAGTAAGTACTCAATGGCTTTGAGTGTTAAAGACACCCTTCTTTTATGTGCATCACTTTTACAGAATTTCTCGGTTTTCAACATAAGTAATCCTCTTTCTCCTGTGTTCCTTGGAGATATATATGTGCCTGCAAATCCCATGGATGTGGCATGGAAGGATTCTATCGCCTATATTGCAACCAATACAGAGGGAGTGGCTCTTATAAATATAGCGAGACCGGATAATCTCTCAAGATATGGGATGTTGAACACTGGAAACAAAACTCAAAGCGTTAAGGTATATAAAAACTATCTTGTGGTCTCTGACCTTGAAAATGGAAGTTACCTATTTGATGTTACAAATCCAGTTTCTCCCTCAGTTATTTCTACGTTAGGAGCATCTCGCAGTGCTGCACTGAATGATACTATTTTGGTTCTCGCTACAACTGATTCCAGGCTCCTTGTTTATAACATTTCTAATCCTGCAAATCCCAATTTTATGTATTCAATAGACCTTCCTCAAAATGCGACCTCTATCAGGCTTTTAGGTAATATGCTTTATGCTTCATGTGGTGATTCAGGTATAAGGGTATATAACCTGGGAAGCACTTCTGCTACTCTGAGTGGTTATTTTGAGAGTGGAAACAGGACAAACGACGTCTATCCACTCACCGAATCTCTGTTTTATGTCTCGGAGGAGGCAGGTGGTATATACCTCCTGTCAGGTAATTTTGCCAGGATTTTGGACATAAAAGAGGATAACACATCTCCATCACCCCTTGTAACTTTTGATAGGGGAAATGTATTTAGTGGCAGGATTTCCTTCAACATAAATTCAGATGAGCCGGTCTCTTACAGAATAATTGATGCAACCGGAAGAATAATCAGAAAAGGGTATACTCACGGAAGGGAACAGGTTCAGATGGATGGTCTTCAAAGTGGAGTTTACTTCCTGAATGTTCATTCTGCATGCTGCACCCTTACACGTCCTCTAATTGTTAAATAACCATTGCAGGGCGTGTACAGGATGAAAGGGGGCGTTTAGCCCCCTTTTGTTAATTTAAGTAAGTCCCACTTTATCTGATACATGGCGCCTTTTACCATGTTCTCAAAATACCCTTTTACCACAGGTGCATTGTGTGGTGTCATAACAATGTTGTCTAATGTTTCAAAAGGATAGTTTTGCCTGAATTTATTTGATTTTTTATCAGGGTACTTATACCATACATCTATTCCAGCACATGCCATGGGTCTGGATTTTAGAAATTCAAAAAGTGCACTCTCTTTGATAACCCTTCCCCTTGATACGTTTACGATTATGACATCGTTTTTTAGTTTAAAGAAAAAGGTCTCATCAATAAAGTTCTGTGTTTGTGGTGTAAGCGGCAATGTGTTTATAACAACGTCCATGTTCCCGAGATTTTTGATGAGTTCGTTTCTATCGGTTATTATTTTATTAACTCTCCCTCTTAAAAGGTGATGTATTCTGACGGATTTTTTGTAGACATATATCTGTGAGGAAAATGCTCTTTTGAACAGACCCGCAGTATAACGCCCGATTGGTCCAAATCCAAGAATTAAAACGTTGCTGCCGAGCAACGATTTGGAAAGTATATCGGTCTGATGGAATTTGCCCTTTTTCATGGTCTCCGTGTGGTATACGAGTTTTCTTGAGCATGAGAGGGCGAGGGAAAGCGCATGCTCTGCAATATAAATGGCATTGGGTCCATGCGTCCCTATTACGTGATATTTTTTGTGATACTCTGGCGGTATATGGTCTGTCCCTGCAGTAATTGTCTTAATTATCCGGAGATTAGAAAATTCTTCTAAGTTGAGTAATTTTAACTCTCTTGAGTGAAATAGGAGGAGAGCATCTATTTCTTCAGGTTTATAGGGCTCAAAGGGTGTGTAGAACTGAACGCCCTTGACCTTATATTTTGATTTATATTTTTCAGCGTTCTTAAAAAGAAGTAGAACGGAAAAATTATTTTCCACTGTTTTTGGTGTACACAACTGTTTTTTTGATGGCTTTTATGTTATGTGCTCTGTCTTCTGCCATAACCTCAAAAGTATTTTCTCCTTCTTTTAATCCAACCATAAAAGAGGTGTCAGATGATATGGGTTTGTCATTGAAATAGACTCCTTTCATACCTGATACGAATGAAGCATCCTGTGCTCTTATTGTAACTTTTATTGTGTTTGAATGGGTACTGTCGGGCAGGGTAAATCTAACAAAGGGCGGATATTTATCTTCAATGTAGCCCATGTAAAGTATATCCCTATACAGAAAGGCAAATGCTTCCCCATCAAAACTCAGTGTTAAATTACCAGGACCTGGCAGACCAGATGTATAAATGGGTGTAATCTTTTTCACCCTCATATCGTAAACCCCTAATGCAGAGGTATTGTTTTTCTCGTAAACCACAAAAATTCTATTTCCAGATTGAGAAATTCCAAGAATATAAGGGCCTTTTCCGGGTACTTTTGAAGAAAATACAACCTGTTTCTTTTTAAGGTTGAACACATAAAGGGAATCTTTTTTGATAGTAGCTGCATTGTACCCACCGCAGTAAACAGTAGATATTGATATGGGTAGAGGAATTCTTCTTTCCTTACCTCTTGAATATATGTAAACTGCATTATCCAATTCTGCTGCATCCTCGTCTTTCAACACCGTGTAAAAAAGCGTATTGTATGTGCTGCCACACACGTGGTCTATACTGTCGTTTATTACTCTCAGTTTCCCGTTTTTCAATGATATGGCGTATATGGTACCAAAATAGAGGCCATGATCGGGGTTATACCAGATGTAAAGCGTGTTCCCATGTATAACTCCACCTTCAAAATTTGCATATTCATACACCTGGGAGAAATAGTCGTCTTTAAATGAAGGGTCCTCTTTGATTACTTCTTTGACTTTAACTATTGGTGAGTATACGCCTGGAAAGTGGTCGCTATCCAGTGTCACAATGAGATTTTTGGTTGACGACTTAAAATCAATTGTATAGAGTTTATACTCTTTTGCTTTTCGCATTGCTTTTCCGATTACAACGAATTTTCCATCTCTTGCGGGAATTACAATATCAGGCTCAAAATCAAGTTCTATGGATTTTTCCAGTTTCCCTGATGCGTCGTATCTATAAATAGTATTTTGGGCGTGCAGAATAATTTTGCCGTTGTTCAGGAGAAAAGCCTTTCTGCCTTTCAGTCCTGTTTTAAATAAAATGGCATCCTGTTCCTTTAAACTGGGTGCATTCTTAAAGTTTACGTAAAAGATGTTGTTTTTGTATTTTTTAACAGTATAACCAAAGAGAGATGTAACGAAGAGAAGCAATAAAAAGGGTTTAAGGCCCCTCATATTTATCCTCCTGATATAACAGGAATGATTTCAACCTTTTTGTCGCTGTCTTTAACATATTCTTCAAGGGGCAGCAATTTACCATCAACTATTAGCAGATATTCCTCTTCGTTTAAGCCAAGTTTTTTAAAGAGTTCCCTTCCTCTAATTTTCCCTTTTATGTCAACTTCTCTTGTTTTACCGTTTACAATAATCTCCATTATCCCACCTCCACTTCCCTGAATACGAGATTCTTAAGGTCTATAAAAAGCAATTTACCATTCAGTAGCACCTCTCCACCTATGATATAACGCAGAGTTTCATTTACCTGAATGGAGCCTACAACTCCGCAAATAGGAGCAACTACAGGTGTTGTCTTTTTGCTAGTGGATTTGTTTTTATAAACGTTTTTAAGTGATTTGGGGTAAAGAAACACGCCCACCTGTCCCCTAAAACCCTCAACCGCTCCGTGTACAAGCGGAATGTTGAGGACTCCGGCGAATTTATCCAGAAGCAGTTTTGTCTCTATATTATCCGTCGCATCAATGATAATATCAAGGTCTTTGAAATGTGATACCTGTCTCTCCTCTGTAATCATCTCATCTACCACTTCCACCTTTACCTCTTCATTTAATCCCTCAAGCCTCTTTGTGATTACCTCGGATTTTTTCTTACCAATGTCCTCTTCTCTATAGATAACCTGTCTGTTAAGATTGGTCAAAGTTAGTCTATCTCCCTCAAATATTCTAACAGTACCAAAGCCAGCTGCTATAAGCTCTGGTATAACAAAACTCCCAAGCCCACCAGCACCAACAACACCAACTTTCGCAGAGGAAATCTTCTTCTGACCTTCCTCTCCTATTTCAGGAATGAGGAGTTGTCTTTTGTATCGTTCAAAGCTCATAACCGTATATTCTATATGTTTTATAGTGCTTTCCGCCCATGAATTTCGACGCTCTTATGATAAGATAATTATCTTCAAGTAGCCATGAAATCTCACAGTATTTTAAGTTGGTATAATCAATAGCATCCTTCATCATGTGGTAGTAAAGGAGCGAATCTACTCCCTTCTTGCGGTATTTGGCTTTAATGCCGAGGGTAATAAGTCTGCTACCTGCTATTTTGTGAAACTTTGTGAGTTTATGATAGATAAGGTGCAAAAGACCAATGGAAAATATCTTACCACCCATTTTCTTAAGAATAATGTTCATGTCTGGAATAACCAGTCCAAAAGCAACAGGCTCGCCTTTATATTCAACTATTTTTGCAAGTTCTGGGATGGCAAAGTCCTTGAAACTATCACCTACGTGTTTAAACTCTTCATAGGTAAACGGCACAAATCCCCAGTTAGCCTCCCATGCCTCGTTGTATATTTCGTAAATTTTCTTGATTTCCTCTTCAATATTGTTTAAATCAACGTTTCTTATGCTATATCCCCATTTTTTTGACCTTTCTGCAAGTGGTTTTAATCTTCTTTCAAGATGACGGATAAACTTTTTATATTCATCGTCAATGGTTATAAGGTAAGCCACAAGGTCTTTTGCCTTTTTAAACCCGAAGGATTCTAAAAGTTCTATGTAGTAAGGAGGATTATAAGTCATTCCTATGACAGGAGGTGAATCAAAACCCTCTATCAAGAGCCCGTAATCGTCGTCATTGGATGTAAAAGATGCAGGACCACGGAGTTCTGTCATGCCTTCCTGTTTTGCAAATTCAACAGCCTTATTGAGAAGAGCATGTGCCACTTCTTTGTCATTGATACTCTCAAAGAATCCAAAGAATCCCACTTTTTCGTTGTGGAAATTGTTGTAGTTGTAATCTATATGCGCACTTATTCTCCCTGCGGGTTCACCGTCTTTGTAAGCCATATAAAGTTTAACTTTTGCGTGTTTGAAGAAAGGATTCTTTTCAGGGTCTATCCTTTTTAAGTCCTCGTCCACGATGGGAGGTACCCAGTTTTTATCCCCTTTATATACCTTCCACCTGAATTTTATAAACTCTTTTCTACCTTTTGCGTCTTTTATCTCCCTTATCTCAACGCTCATTTTTCACCTGCCATTTTAATCACGTATTCCCTGATTTCTTTCCATGATTTAAACTCTTCTGTAAAGTGCAGAGGGAGCATCCCGGCGTTTTTTGCTCCCTCCACATCGTGAAAATATGAGTTACCTATGTATATACACTCTTCTGGCTTTAAACCTGAGAGCGATAGGGCTCTTTCAAAGATTATTCTGTTTGGTTTGCCTGCTCCAACGTCTTCTGAAGTTACTATGTGTTGAAACAGTCCTTTTATACCTTTTGCTTCTAATATTCTGTGGAGAATTTCATTATCATTGTCTGATATCATTCCGATGTAGTACCCCATCTCTTTAAATTCCTTCAGGGTTTCCACGGCATTTTCATAGAAGACGGAGTACTTTGCATGAAAGTCAAGAAATAGTTCCTTAAAATACTGAATATCCTCAGGTGTTGCCATTTTTCCGTGTACATTTAAAAGCAGTGTGAATGCCTGCGTGTAAAGATTTAATAGCCCGGGCCATTTTACGTGTGAATTGAAGAGTCCACCCTTTACAAAGGACGAGAGAAATTCGTTTATGTCTTCAGGTTCTCTTGGTATCCCGTATTTCTTTTTGATTTCCTTTACGAAAAGGAGATGTAGTTTTTTATCCTCGTGGTCAGGAACAAATGTATTCCCGAAGTCAACAAAAATACCTTTAATCATCAATTCTAAAGTATATGTTACTTGAGTCCCAGAAGTTCTTTTGCTTTCTCTTCAGACTCTTTGAGTATCTTTTCGTGGAGACTGTTCCCGTGAGAATCCATGGTAACAACAAGTGGCAGGTCTTCCACCTCTATTACCCAGAATGCCTCAGGTGTTCCAAATTCCTCCAGTTTAAATACATCAACCACTCTCTTTACTGAGTTCGCAATAAGTGCGCCTGCACCGCCTATGGCGTGGAAGTAAACTGCACCGCACTTTTTAAGCCCTTCCAGTGTTTTCTCTCGCATTCCACCCTTACCAATTACACCACGCACGTTATACTCACATATTACATCTGCCTGATAGGGCTCCTCCCTTATGGATGTTGTGGGACCTGCTGAGACAAAACTCCATGTCCCATCAGGGTTCTTCCTGACAATTGGACCACAGTGGTAAATAACGGATTCTTTAAGATATGGTCTTATGAAATCAGGCTTTTCTTCAACCATTAATTTGTGTGCCTGGTCTCTTGCTGTAACAATAATGCCGGAGAGCAAAACCTCGTCTCCGACCTTTAATTTTCTAATTTCTTCTTCACTTATTGGTATCCTGAGTTTAATCATAATAGGTGACCTCCCCATTTTTAATAACCATGGTTTTTCTTCTGAAAGCCCAGCAGTTATAACTTATTGCCACATAGAATGTTGCAGGATGTCTGTGCTGGTAGTCAACGAACACGTCTAAAACTGTGGTCTTTCCTCCAAATCCCATGGGACCGATGTTCAGTTTGTTCAAGTCCTCTTTCAGCCGTAGTTCAAACTCAGCAAGTTCTTTTTCAGGGTGCCTTTCCCCTATTCTTCTGAAGAACTGCTCTTTAGAGAGGGCATAGGATGTCGTTCTATCCCCACCTATTCCTACACCAATTACTCCCGGTGCACAACCAAGACCCTGTGCCTTATAAACTGCGTCAATAATAACCTTTCTTACACCTTCAAGGTCCCTACCTGCCTTTATGGGTGCATGGGGGAGTTTGTACTGAGTGCCGACATTTTCACTGCCTCCACCTTTAAGAAGCAGTCTTACCCGTATCTCATCCTTATCCCATCTTGAGATATGGAAATAGGGTGCATTTTTACCGACGTTGTTTCCTGAATTCTTACCTGTTATGGGGTTTACTGCGTTGGGTCTTAAGTATTGTTTTTCAGTTGCTATTTTTGCCGCTTCTTTTATAATCTCCTTATAGTAGTTCTCCTTTTCTCCTTCTGGCATATCTATGTAGAATATGAGGGATCCGGTATCCTGACACATGGGAATACTGTTTTTTCTTGCGAGTTCCACATTCTGCAGTATTGTTCTCAGGACCGCCTTTGCAGGGGTGCCGTCATCTTCTCTATCATAGGCTTCTCTCAGTGCCTGCTCCACGTCAGGAGCAAGGTCTGTAGAGGCTCTACGGAGCAGTTCCACAAATGCCTGTGTTAAATCCATAAAATCCTCCTTCTCTCTGAAATTGTGTGTAAAAGTTTATGAAAAGGTTGCATAATTACTAATAAATTTTACTACTTCCCCCCGGTTCGGTCAAAGGGAGGGTATTTCTCAAAAATAATTATGCCAAAAAGGGTAATGTTTACAAAAATGGTTGCAATAAATCTCAGAGATAATAGATGGAGGTACCGTAAAGCCGCAGTTTATTCCCTTAAAAATTGAGGTGTGGTATGATTGTCACAATTATCTTGACTTGATACTACCACATTTTACTTAACGTTTTGCGGACATAAGAGGTTCGGCTTCGTCTAATTTAAACGGAGTGAATCTATCTGTATGTCTGCTATTAGGCAACGCAGTGACGTTCATCATTTAATAATCTCTGGCTTTTTATTAGGCTCAGAATGCCATAAAACCGTTATCTTTGAGTCATCAATATTTTTAATTTCTTGTCTAATATTCCCTGGTAAAACACCATTAACATTGCCGTATATTAGCATTATAGCTCTATAGTACTCGGCTTTATTCAGAAACCATTTAAGAGTGTTCAAATCTTTCCTTAATTCGTTTAACCTATCCATTACAGTTACTGGTTTTACCTCAATTACTACAAGGTTGTGTTCCATATCGCCTGGTAGATGAATAATAAAATCAGGTTTTTTAGCGTTTCTAATAATAGGATGTCCGCTCTTATCAACTTCTCCGTTCAGTTTGTAGGGAAAGCCATTACTTAACATACAGCGCAATTGATGGTAAAGTTCATAGCAATAAACTCGTTCTCTATATATAGGCTCATCGCCTTCTGCAACAGGTAATTGGAAATAGTAAGCATCTATGTTTTCAATAGCCTTTACTAAACATTTGATAAAATAATTAAAATCCTGTTCTTTCATTTGCTTATCACCTCCTGGCCACGGCGTATAACGTGCAGCGTGTATGCGAATTTGCTCAACAGGATAATTTGGGTGAGCGATGCGAACCGCATATCTGCTTGTTGTACGAGTACGCCACCACAGAAGCGGAGCGGAGAGTCGTCCGAAGCTTTATTTTAATTTCCTCTTGTTTCTCCAACATGCCTGAGTTTGTTTTCTAAATCTATTGGAATTATAATCTTTAGCCCGTCCTTTTGCTTCTCATAATAAATGATGTCCACATCTATTTTTTCAGTTAACATCTTTTTGGATTGGTATGTGATTGGTTTTAAACTAACAGGTATCTCCCCAAGAAAGCCATCAATACCTTTACTTTCCTCTTCTGGCGTTGTGAGCCGATATTTAGTATTAAATTTTTCGGCAATCTTTTTCAATATGGCTTCCTGGAATCTCAATCCTATGAATGTCTTTACAATTACCAGATCTCTTACCCATTGTCTGATCATAGATTCGTCGATTTGGTTGATTGCGTCCTTAAAATTATTAATCATTTCCAGAATCTTCTTAGTGGCCTTATCTATTGAATCAGGATAGCGTCTTAAATACCATTCTTCCCACTCTCCTAAAGTTCTGCCGGTAAATTCTTTTACCAGTTCGCTCATTTGCCCGACAACTTTAGGTCTTGTTGCCTGTGCATTCTGATTGGCTAAATTAAGTATTTGTGTCACATATTTCGGAAATTCCGGACTTTCTATCTCCATTAATCTACGGATTTCTTCAACTTTTATTTTGAATTCCATGATTATTCCTCCTAAGGCGCAATCTCAGTATTCTCTTTTGGGGAAGAATTAACATCTATAAGATTGTGGCTGTTTTCCAACTTTAAAAACCGCTCTTTTAAAGCAAAATCTGCATTCTTGTCTGTAACAGCCAATCCGGCTTTAATTAGATATGCGTTGATAAATATTTTGTTCTTCAAATACACATACGCCTCCAAATAATTCTTTTCTGCAACATAATTCTTATCGAATTTTAAATACACTTTCTTTTTTAACACATATTGCTTTAAATAGCCGATAGTTTTATCTAAGTTTGTTATAACAATGCCTTTCAGCTTTACAATAAGGCCGGTATCTAATTTCAATTGACCATCATCTAAGACATCCACTACCTTATACAATTTACTTTTACCAAATTTAAATTTATCTGGCTCGATCACGGGTTTTGCATCCTTTATTCTTGGTACGAAATCTATATTGTCTGGAGTTATTGGTTTTTCTCTCTTAATAATCTCAATTTTTTTATTGAACATATCCAGCCCATTTATTTTTAGTTTCTTCTTTATGACGTCCAAAAAATCTTCATTTATTTCATAGCCAATAGCATTCCTGTTTAATTCCAACGCTACCTTTGCTGTTGTTCCGCTGCCTAAAAAAGGGTCCAAAACTGTTTCGCCTACGAAAGTAAACATTTTTATCAATCGTCTGGGCAACTCATCTGGAAACATTGCTTGATGGTCTATCTGCCTCGCACCGCCAAAATACCAGTGTCCATAGAAATATTCTTTCCATTCTTCTTTGGATAACCTGGATTTCTCCTTGATATCTTTAGGAACATTTTTGCTTTTACCGGGTTTTTTGAATATTAGTATGTGCTCGTAATCTATTTCCACCATCCCGTTGGGTGGGTATGGATAGGAACCCATCACGTTGGCTCCGCCTGTTGTGTTCATAGTTGTTTTTTTCTGCCAGATTATGGAGCCCATGTAATCAAAACCTATGTCTTCGCACTGCGCGATTATTTCCGCATGGAGGGGTATAATCTTGTATCTCCCATAAACTATAGATCTTGCAAATTGATCACCTATATTAATAACCAGTCTTCTGCCTGGCTCCAGCACTCGATATGATTCTTTCCATACCCTGTAAAGGTCCTTAAGGTATTCATGTAAGGTTTGCCCATACCCTATTTGATTTTTAATTCCGTAATTTTTTATGGACCAGTATGGTGGCGAGGTGACTATAAGCTGAACTGAATGGTCCTCCACATCTAACATCTTACGGCTGTCTCCGATTATGATTTTTACCCAGCTCTCCATGTTTATCCCATACCTTCTGATACCATATTAATTTTGCTGAAAGTTAGAGCGATGGGGGACAACGTTCTGAGGATATGTGAAGTTTCGCCGTAAGGCAAAATTTGGGCGAAGCTCCATATCCACCTGTTGTGCGCAGTCAGGCTCAATCCAAACATATTGTTCTCACCCTGTATCTTTCTTTAGTTCCCGCGATAGGATATAAAAACCACCATCTATCATCAATCTTTGAAGAACAAGTTAGTTCCAGTAAGTTTGATATAAAGTAAGAAAACGATAAACCTCTAAGTTTATAAATATTGTAAAAGTTACTTTCACAGTTCTCAACTGGAGGATTTAATCTGTTCCTATCCTCCTTTCTCCAGAATCTAATAAACACATCCTTCCCCAATGATATATGGTTCATATAACCTCTTGCATTTTTTAAAGCGCGATATACATTTTCTGACTCTATATTCTCGTCGGACTCATAGCTAAAAATCCCATTAAATATTTCCTTTCCAATCAATCTTCCATTATCCTCTGCCTTTCTTATAACTTCTTCCAATTCGCTATTTCTTATTCTAGTCTTCACCTCAATAATTCCTTTTACATTTTTATATGTTGTAATGACAAAATCTCCTTCTGAAAAGAGAACGGGAATTGTATTATCGTAGATTATTATATCAATCTGATTAGAAATTTGAGTTTCGTTGTTATTTTTCTTAATTACAAAACCTGTTCCAATAGATAAATTGTTCGGTAGAAATCTTCTTATCACATTTTTCAAGATGGCTTCCTTATATCGCCCCTCTTCTCCCCAATGGGAAGCCCCTATTAAATTTCTTACTCTATTCCTGATAGTATCCAGCTCTTTTGTAATAGACTCTTGAAATTCTTTGGGATCTATTCTACTCCTATCCATTTTTAATCATCCTCTTGATTGCGCACAACTCGTTCATATACGAACTGTTCTGATACACTAACAGTTTCGGAGTATATGCGAACAGTTCGTGTATACCTCCCTCTGGATGTTTTTTATCTCTTTCTCCTATGATTTTCAAGTTTCACCTCCAGCTAAGAGGCTATCCAAGTGGGTTCTTAATCGCAGCAAGGTTCTTTGTGCTCACATGCGTGTAAATTTCTGTAGTCTTACCACTCTTACGACCAAACAATTCTTGATCATAAGGAACTCGAATTATCACTTTGTTGTTGCTTCCTGCTCCGATTTTCACTACCATGGCACATAATAATATATAGCAGATAAAGCAAAAAATCAAGTTAGCGCTATTTATCAAAACTCTTACAGAACGGGGACAGGAAAGCAAAGCACAATCAAAAAGTGCTCCCAAAATGGTCAAGAATGAGCTTTACAAACTCTCCCACATCCTTTTCCGTCTTTTGTCCTGGTTTTCTCAGCCAGCCTCTTATTGGGTATGTTATTATGGGTGGGGTTTTTAGAAGTTTCTCAAGGGCGCCGATGTATCGTGTTTTTATATAGGATTCTGTCAAGTGGCCGAACAGGTCTGCCATGTTGACCACAAATATTGCAACAGGAATGCTGGAGAGTGTTTCTCTATTTTGTTCTATAAATTCTTTTACACTTTTTAAAGGTTTTTCATAGTAAATCGGACTTCCTATGATTACAAGGTCATAGTTTCCTTCAAGTTTCCTTTCCTCACCTGCCCTTAAAAGTGAAACCTGCCAGCCTTCTTTTTCCAGAAAATCCTTTATCCATCCGGAGATTGTCTCTGTTGACCCTCTCTTTGTATCGTAAACTATAACCGCTTTTTTCATTTTACAACGAAGAACTTAAGTTTATAAATTTTACCGGAAGTCCTGAGATTCAAAAGGTATATACCGGATCTTTTTACAATCTCATTCAGGTTATACAGGGGAGTATTGCCCCTCTTAACAAGCCTGCCATCAACTGTAAAGATGCTGTATGTTCCGGGTATTCCATCCGGGAAACTCAAAAAGGTTATTGTGTCATAAACAATTTTAGGCTCAAGGTAATCTGCAAGCATCCCTATGTCAATTCTGCCAAAGCCATAGCCTGTATCCGGATAGTGTATCCACCATTTCCTCACTGCTGCATGATTTTTGATTATCCTGTAAGATTCTTTAAATCCTATTTCCGGTTTTGCCTCTTTTAAGAGGCAAAGCATACCTGAAAAAATAGGGGTTGAGAGGGATGTTCCGCTTGCTATGCCATGATTACCACCGGGCAGTGTGATGTAAATGTATTCGCCCGGTGCAACAAAATCCGGCTTTGTGTAGTTCCAGTCCTCTGTGGGCCAGTAATCCGTATTACTGAATATGCCTGTGTCAGGTGCAGGTCCCCGTGATGAGAACCATGCAAGGGTGTCCGCCTGTGTGGTGGCACCTATGGAAAATGTCACAGGATAAACGGATGGAGCATCAATTAAGCCTCCGTAGGGTCCGTTGTTGCCTGCAGAGAATGCAGAAAGGATGGAGAGAGAATCCCACGATAAAATTGCGCGGAACATATACTCTGCCTCTTGTTCACCCCATGAATTGTTTATAACCTGAATATTAATCCCCTGTTTTTTGAGGTTATAGAACCAGTCAGCACATTTTAGTATATCCTCATCAGTGGATGTTCCATTTGCTCTGAATGCCTTGCATACCGCCACTTTAGCCGATGGCGCTATGCCGTATTCTCCACTTATGAGTGAGGCTACCGCGGTCCCGTGTCCGTTATCATCGTAGGGCTCAGATGAATCGGAGACTGCATCATAAAAATAACCTGAAAAACTCTCTGCAAGGTACGGGTCTGTGGTGTCAATACCTGTATCAACAATGCCACAGATAACACCCTTACCTGAAAGCCCCAGTCTTTCCCTTTCATACATGTGAATTACCCTTGTGTACCAGGGTAGTGTGTCCATCTGCAAAATGGATTTTTCCATTGTAATCTCAGGGATTTTGTGAATTTTTTCTCTCTCAACCTCTCTAATGCCCTGTATGTTTTTCAAAACAGAAAGGGAGCATCCCTTTATTACAAAGACATTTCCGGTGTGGTAGTATTCTGCATACGTTTTGTTGCCACACTCGGTTAAAATTCTTTTTTGAAGAACCTTGATGTTCTCGCCTCTTTCGGGATAGACCAAAAATCCCACAGAAAGTATAAAATGGAGTAATACGGAAAGTATCATAGTCCTTTCTTTTTTAGTTTGAAAATCAGGTCTCTATACACTGTTGCTTCTTCAAATTCGAGGTTCTCTGCGTGCATTTTCATTCTCCTTTCAAGTTCTTCAATGAGTTCAAGGGGAGACAGGCTCTTTTTGAGTGAGAAGTATTCGGATAAGATGCGTTTTCTCAACTCCTCTTCCCTTGAAAACGCCTCATCAGCCACCTGTGTTTGTTTTAATATTTCACTTGCAGATTTTTTGATTGTTTTCGGTACTATCCCGTGTTTTTTGTTGTATTCCATCTGGATTTTTCTTCTACGTTCTGTCTCTTTGATTGCCCTCTTCATGGCTTCTGTTACTTCACCTGCGTACATTAAAACCATTCCCGCTGCATTCCTTGCAGCCCTGCCAGCTGTCTGAATAAGGGCAACCTCTGACCGCAAAAAGCCTGTTTTGTCAGCATCTGTGATAATCACAAGAGATACCTCCGGAAGGTCAAGCCCTTCTCTTAAGAGATTGACTCCAACAAGGACATCTATAACACCGGTTCTGAGGTCTCTCAGGATTCTCACACGTTTTAAAGAGTCTATTTCAGAATGAAGGTAATTAACCTTGAAACCGAATTTTAAAAGATAGTTGGAAAGGTTTTCTGCCATGTCCTTGGTTATTGTTGTTATGAGAACGCGTTCACCCTTTGAAACCCGTTTTTTAATCTCTTCAATTATGTCCTCCATCTGATTGTCTGTGGGGCGCACGACTATTTCAGGGTCAACAAGTCCTGTTGGGCGTATTATCTGCTCCACAACCCTTCCTTCTGCCTTTTTAATCTCATATTCTCCGGGTGTTGCTGACATGAATATTGCCTGATTGATAAGGCTTTCAAACTCTTCAAACTTTAGGGGTCTGTTATCCAGACAGGATGGCAATCTGAATCCGTATTCCACAAGCACCTTTTTTCTTGAATAATCCCCCCTGTACATTGCCCGAAGTTGTGGGACTGTAACGTGGGATTCATCTATAACCAGCAAAAAGTCGCGTGGGAAGTAGTCAATAAGACAGGTTGGCCTTGAGCCGGGTGGTCTTCCGGAAAGGTGTCTGGAGTAATTCTCAATGCCTGATACATGCCCTGTTTCTTTGAGCATGGCTATATCAAAACGTGTTCTCTGCTCAAGTCTCTGTGCTTCAAGAAACTTACCCTCACTTCTTAGTTCTTTAAGCCTCTGTTCAAGTTCTTCTTCAATGGATTTTATAGCCCGATTCAGTTTTTCCCTTGATGTGAGCCAGTGCGTTGCCGGGTATATATACACAAGGTCTCTTTCACCTTTTTTTGTTTTTGTTACAGGGTCAAATTCCACTATTCTGTCAATTTCATCACCAAAGAACTCAATTCTTAAACCTCTGTCCCTGTAAGGTGGAATTATCTGGACAGTGTCTCCTCTTACCATAAATGTTCCGGGCTCAGGTGATACGTCGTTTCTTCTGTACTGCATCTCAATGAGTTTCTCAAGGACAAAGTCTCTTGAGAGTTCCTCGCCTTTTTCAATTTTCAGAAAGAACTTTTTTATTTCTTCAGGTTCTCCAAGGGCGTAAATAGCAGAGACCGAGGCAACGATAATGACATCCCTTCGCTCAAGAAGGGCAGTGGTAGCTCTCAGTCTCAGCCTCTCTATGTTCTCATTGATATCTGCGTCTTTTGCTATGTATGTATCTGTTTGTGGAATGTATGCCTCTGGCTGGTAGTAATCATAGTATGAGATAAAGTATTCAACAGCGTTTTCCGGAAAGAATTCCTTTAATTCTCCGTACAACTGCGCCGCAAGGGTCTTATTGTGAGATATTATTAAAGTTGGCTTTTGCACCCGTTCAATAACGTTGGCTATGGTAAAGGTTTTGCCTGAACCTGTAACGCCCAAAAGCACCTGAAATTTTCTGCCCTCTTCTATGCCTCTTACCAGTTCTTCTATGGCTTTGGGCTGGTCGCCTGTTGGTTTGTATTTTGAAACTAACTTAAATCGGGGCATTATCCCCTGTGAAGTTTTAGTCTCTTCTTAATACTCTTTGTAATCTCCTCTGCGAGTTTTACTGCTTTTGCTCCGTCCTCTCCTGTGCACTCTGGTTCTCTGTCCTCTATTATGCTTTCTATAAACGAGGCAAGTTCCAGAAGGAGCGGCTCTTTTCTGTGTATGGGAGGGAAGTAGGGTAGTATTTCCCCTGTTTGCTCTTTTCTGTAAATAGATATGTCCTGACGCATAAAATCTATGCCTATGTAAGCGTATGGCTGGAAAATTCTCATTTTTCTCTTTTTTACCATTGATACGCGTGAGACTGTGAGGTTAACCACCTCTCCTTCATCAAACTCAAGCCTTGCATTAGCCATGTCAATTTTGTCTGTAAGAACCTCTATCCCGGCTGCTTTAATATCAACAGGCCATTTCTTCATGAATTTGAGAACAAGGTCTATGTCGTGAATCATTAAATCAAGCACCACATCAACATCTGTACCTCTTGGATTAAAAACAGAGATTCTCTGGGATTCTATGTATTTTGGCTCTTCCACGTGTTTTGATGCCACCTGCGTTGCAGGATTAAATCTTTCTATATGTCCCACCTGAAATTTAACGTTATTTTCCCTTGCTATTTTTACAAGTTCTGATGCTTCTTCGTATGTTTTTGCCACTGGTTTTTCCATAAGAAGATGTTTTTTTGCGTCCAGTATGGCTCTGCCCACATCAAAATGGTGTTCCGTGGGCACTGCGCACACCATGGCTTCCACTTCATCTAAAAGTGCCTCAAAAGAGGGAAATGCCTTTGTTCTGTATTTTCTGGCAATTTCCTGTGCCCTTTTTTCATCAATGTCATAAACCCCAACAAGTTCCACATTTTCCAGAATACTCAGCACTCTTGCATGATGCTGCCCAAGATAACCCACTCCAACAACTCCTGCCCTCACTTTTTTCATTTAGAACCTACCTTTTTGATAATTCCGCGTTTTGATTTTTCAATGAATTCAATTAAATAAGCAATGTCCTTGTTTTCACCGAACTCCTTCTTTAAAATCTCAACTGCCTTATCTGTTGGATATCCTTTCTGATACAGTATTCTGAAAGCCTCTCTTATGGGTTTAATTCTCTCATTGGAAAAACCCTTGCGCCTTAAACCAACTAAATTCAATCCATAAACAGATGCAGGAACTCCCCTTACAAGCATGTATGGTGGAACGTCCTGTGCCACTGCAGATACGCCTCCAACAATTGAATATGCCCCAATCCTTACGAATTGATGTACTCCCACAAGACCTGATACATAGGCATGGTCTTCCACTTCAACATACCCGGCAAGGCCGGCTGTATTGACGATTATAACGTTTGAACCCACTTTCACATTGTGGGCAAGATGTACAAAACCCATGAGGTAATTATTGTTCCCAATAATGGTGGCTTTTCCTTCACCTGTTGCCCTGTGAATGTTTGCATATTCTCTTATTATGTTGTTGTCCCCTATGATTACCCAGGATGCTTCTCCTTTGTAAGCATAGTCCTGTGGCAAAAGTCCTATGGTTGCGTAGGGGAAGATTTTGTTGTTTTTACCGATTTTCACATTACCCTCTATTATGACTCCGGTGCTGATTTCTGTCCCTTCTCCGATTTCTATGTTGCCTCTCAGTACAGCATGGGGACCTATTGATACGCTATCTGCTAATTTGACATCACCCTCAATTATGGCGGTTTTGTGGATATTCATCTTATCTCTCCACTATACGTGCAAGAAATTCTCCTTCTGCCACCACAGTATCATCAACCATTGCCACTCCCTTCATCTTTGCCACCTGTCCGCCGAATCTGAGGAGTTCCAGTTTCATAATAAGCTGGTCTCCGGGGGTTACGGGTTTACGGAACTTCACCTTATCTATGCCAGCAAAATAGAGAAGGTACTTATCCCTTTTTTCAGGTTCTATTTTGTTTAAAAGCAGGAACCCGCCGGTTTGAGCCATGGCTTCAACTATAAGAACCCCGGGCATAACCGGTTTTTCAGGGAAATGTCCCAGGAAAAATTCCTCATTAAAGGTGACGTTTTTTAATCCAACAACCTCCTTTTCTGTGAGTGAAAGTATCCTGTCCACAAGCAAAAATGGGTATCTATGGGGCATGTACTTCAATATTTCATAAATATCAAATTCCATGTTCTTCCTCCAGTTTTCTAATAAACTCTATGTGTTCTGTGTGTCCTGCCTTTTTAATAAAAATACTTCCCTTTATACGTTTGCCTAAAAGGGCAGCATCTCCAATAAAATCAAGAATTTTATGTCTTACAGGCTCGTTGTCAAACCTCAGTTTGCCGTTGTAAACTCCATTCTGTGTAAAGACAACAGTATTGTCCGGTGAACCACCTTTTGCAAGTCCCATCTCCTTAACTTTCTCAACTTCAAAATCAAAGATAAATGTTCTTGCCGGTGCTATGTTTTCAAGATAAAACTCAGGGTCATGGAGATGTGCCTGATATACCTGTGTGCCAATGGGTGCTTTAAACTCTATAAAGTATGTTATTACGTCTTCGCCAGAAGATTGCAGAGTAATGGAAGAATTTTGCGAGGCGTATTCCAGATGCGGTGCTGTAATAAATACAACTTCCCTGTCTATTTCCACAAGTCCAGATTCCCTGATTTTTTCGGAAAAAAAGAGAGAAGACCCATCAAAAGCCGGTGGTTCTGCCCCTTTTTCAAATACCACATCCACGCTATCCACCCCCATACCGTATAATGAGGAAAGTAGATGCTCTACCGTGTAAACTGTAGAACTTCTGTCACCCAGCACAACTCCTCTTCTTGTTTCCATCACATAGGTATAGTGAGCCTCAAAGTGATGATTGCCTTTGAAGAAAATAATTTTACCGCTTTCAGAGGGTACAAGTTTTACAAGGGAGGGCTCACCGGTATGAAGTCCAACTCCTTCAAAAAAAATCTCTCTTTTAATGGTTCTTTTTTTCAAGTTCTTTCTCCAGTCGAGCAACCCTTTTAAAGAGTTCATCTAACTTTGCAACGAGTGCCATTTCTCTCCATGCCCGCCTGGTTTCTCTGGCAGGACTTCCAACATACATTTTACCACTCTCTGTGTTTTTGGTTATACCACTCTGTGCCATAATAATTGTACGGTCAGCCACCTTCACATGGTCTTTTATGCCAACCTGACCTCCCATCATCACCCAGTTACCAATTTCAGTACTTCCTGCTATGCCGGACTGTGCGGCAATAACAGTATGCTCACCTATTTTGACATTATGGGCTACGTGAACCTGGTCGTCTAATTTTGTTCCCCTTTTTACGACAGTATTACCAATTGTGGACCTGTCAATGGTGCAGTTTGCCCCAATTTCCACATCATCCTCAATTACAATTCCGCCTATTTGAGGAATCTTTACGTATCCCGTTTCTGTCCTCTCAAAGCCAAAGCCGTCTGCACCTAAAACGCTCCCTGCGTGAATAATCACGTTATTCCCTATTTTTACGCTGTGTCCTATAAAGACGTGTGGGAAAATAATAACATCTCTTCCAATCTCAACGTTTTCATCGATATAAACAAATGGAAGTATGCGCGAGTTTTTCCCTATTTTCACGTTGTTTGCAATGTAGGTATAGGGATAGACAATTGCTCCATCCTCTATCTCTACGTCCTGCCCGATGATTTTTGGCTCATCTGCAACAGGTTCATGTAGTTTTTTCTCAAAGATATGCAATGCCTTTATAAAACCTTCCTTTACGTTCTCTATAGTTATAAGGGTCTCGTAACTTATATTTTCAGGTTTGAAGGATGATATAAGGACACGTACTTTCTTTGCTGTATCGTATTTTTTGTCAAGAAGAAAGGCTGTATCATCCTCTCTGGCTATCTCTATGGGAGCAGGGATATTAACCTCACATTCAGGATTCCCTTCAATCCTTCCGCCTATTTTCTTTGCAAAATCAGCTGCTTTCATTGTCAAGTTTCTTAACGATTTCTACAAGTTCATAAATATCCTCAACTTCAAAATCTGCACCGGAATTTTTTGTATTAAAAACATCCCCATAACGGGCAAAAACAGAGTGCATTCCTAATTGTTTGGACCCCACTATATCCCGTTCTGCCCAATCACCTATATAGACAACTTCCTCTGGTTTTACGCCTAATTTCTCGAGCGCCACTTTGAAGGGCCTTGGGTCAGGTTTTCTGAATCCGGTATCATCAAGGGTAACCACCACTTCAAAGAAATGTATGAGGCCTGTTTGAGCAAGACGTGTCCAGACCTGAAGTACAGGGGCGTCTGATACTACAGCAAGCTTTTTCCCCATCTTAAGAAGTTCCATCAGGGTTGAGTATACATGGGGGTAAAGAATCAGTGTTCCCTCCTTTGCACGTCTGTACCCAACTATACCAGCAGCAAGGATTTTATAATCCACTTTCCCGAGAACTTCCATGAGGAATTTATCAAAAATCTTCTGGTCTTCTATGCCCTCTCTCCAGTATATCTCGAAGATTTTCTCGTATGCTTCTTTTCGCTTCATTCTGAGGCCTGCATCAATCATGTAATCAACAGCAGCCCATACGGCCTCTTCTTTCATCTTCATGAAGTCCACAAGTGTATTATCAAGGTCAAAAATTACTCCTTTAATCATAGTATTCAAATTATAAACCACTCAAAAGATTTTACAAAAAAGAGGTGTTTCTGTTCATAAAGCAGAACTTTTTGTTCCATAAAAGGTTACCTATAAGGTGTTAAGTTTTTAAGAGGACGTAAGCAATATGAGAATGCGGTTCTTATGTTATTAGAGGCTAAAGAAATAACTAAGAAACGTCTTTATGCTATCACATACATTTTCACCTTTATCAAACTTCCTTTATAATTATTACAAAAGGAGGTCAAGATGCTTAAAATAGGAGAAAAAGCACCTGAGTTCTGTCTCAAGGATGCAGAAGAGCGTGACATATGCCTGAAGGATTTCAGGGGAAAGTGGGTAATACTTTATTTTTATCCCAAGGACAATACATCAGGATGTACCAAGGAAGCGGTTGGATTTTCAGAGGTGATTGATGAAATACATAAATTAGGTGGTGAGGTTATTGGTATATCAAAAGATAGCATAAAAAGCCACAGGAACTTTATAAAAAAGCATGACCTTAAGGTTATCCTATTATCCGACCCGGAGCATAAAGTTATTGAAGAGTATGGCGCATGGCAACTCAAGAAGAACTATGGGAGGGAGTATTACGGTACTGTTCGTTCCACATTTTTGATAGACCCGGAAGGCAAAATAGTCTATATATGGCCGAAGGTAAAAGTTAAGGGACACGTTGAAGAGGTCATTAACAAATTAAAAGAACTTTCAGGATAGTCTTTGTAGAGCCTGGGTTTTCTCTTAAAATAATGTAAAAGGAGGATGAAGTTGGCTGACCTGAGTGTAAAAATTGCAGGTATAGAATTTAAAAATCCAGTGCTTCCTGCCGCGGGACCACCGGTCAGGGATGCAAAAGCCATTTTAGAGTGTGAGGAAGGTGGTGCAGGGGGTATTGTCACCAAAACCATTTCTTCGAAGGCAGCGCCTGTACCCCGTCCTAACATGGCTGTTTTAAACAGGGCAAGGATTTTAAACATGTACAATACGGTTAAAGACGGCAAAGAAAGCGTATACGTGAAAACCGCTTACAGAATGGACCAGGGCTTTATAAATACAGAACTGTGGACAGAACTTCCTCTTGAGCAGTGGATAGAAAAGGAATTGCCGGAAATTATGAAACTTAGTATTCCTCTTATTGTTTCGGTTGGTTATACGCCAGAGGATATGAAAAAAATCATTCCCCTTCTTAAAGACTTTAAAATAGATGCCATTGAGTTTTCCACACACTATGTAGAGCCAGGCATAATTACAGACCTTATTAAAACAATAAAGAGCATTATGGATGTACCGGTTTTCCCGAAATTGTCCCCTCACCACACAGACCTTCTTGTGAGTCAGGCCAAAGAGGCAGAAAATGCTGGAGCAGATGCTATAGTAGCAATAAATTCATTTGGACCCACGCTCCATTTCGACATATACACAAGGAAACCTTTTATGGGGTCTGAGTTTGGTTTTGGGTGGTTGAGTGGACCTCCCATTAAGCCTCTTGCTGTGCGTGCTGTGTTTGATATTGCAAGGAATGTGAATATTCCGGTAATTGGAGTGGGTGGGATTTCTACTGGAAAGGATGCGATAGAGCACATAATGGCAGGTGCATGGGCTGTGGGAGTGTGCACACAGGCCATTATAGAAGGCAAAAACGCCTTTGGCAGGATCGCTAAAGAAATAGAGGAAGAACTTGATAAAATGGGTTTCTCTTCCATTGAAGAGATAAGGGGCCTTTATATAAAAGAGATGGGCAAAGGACAAGAGGTCAGAACAGAGGGTGGTGTGGCAAGACTAATAGAAGAAAAATGTACCGGATGTAAACTGTGTGAGAGGGTGTGTCAGTATGATGCAATAACTATGACAAAATATGAAGGAAAGCGCCACATGCTTCCTCTTATTGATGAAGGACGTTGTGCGGCATGTGGGCTCTGCGTCTCTATATGCCCTACCGAGGCTCTGTACCTTGAATTTTAAATTGAAAGGAGTATAGTCATGAATATTTTGTTTGGGCTTTTACTTTTTATGTATCCTCACATAAAAACAGAGGTGAAAACAGATTCTCAGGGAGTTTATTTTGTTGTTCATGCTCCCCATGTCTCAACTGATTTTACCCTTTATGTGAAGAATCTTTCATATACGAAGGATAGCGTATTACACATTTCTTATCCAGATTTTGACCTATGGGATAGGGAAAAGAAAGAGGACAGCGTTTTTATATTCCGTCCTACAAAAAGGAGGAAGTTTGATAAAAATGTTCTTTATGCTTATAGGGTTACGTTGTTTGACCTTGAAGATAAGAACACACTGTCCAGCACATACTATTTCTTCAGGCTGAATAATAGGGGTAAAGTGGGTGTATACCCTGAGATATATCCAGTGATGCAGCTTTTATCAGAGGATACTATAGGCATATTCTTTACAACCAACAAACCCACCTATGCTAAGATAAGATTAAAAATAGATGGTAAACCTGATGAGGTTATCAGCCACAACGTGAAGTCTAAAAGGCATGAGTTCAAAATTCCATATAAAAAAGGCTTGAACTTTTATAAATTCTGCATTTACACGAAGTGGGATACCTTCCGCTCTTTTTATATACCCATAAAATACCACGGAAAGATAAAGAGTTTTGCTATATTTGGTGATACGAGAGCCAACTGGGCAATCCCTTCTCCAAGAGGACGTGCAGATGGAGTAAATGAACTTACAATTCAAAATATACTGAGGGCAATCTATAAGGAACCCGTTGACTTTGTTGAAATTAATGGTGACCTTATTACGGGCTATACATCCTCAAAAGAGGATGCATTGAAACAGTATGAGGCTTTCTTAAAAGCGCTCTATCCCTATGCGTCTTCTATTCCTTTTCTATTTACACCAGGGAATCATGATATGACGGCCCCATTCATAGGAACAAGGAAAGACCATAAGGACCCAGAATCTCCAAATAGCGCTGAAGACCTGTGGAAAGATATCTTTATGCAGCCGGAGAATGGCCCTATGGCAGAGGAGGGTATGCCACCGTATAAAGAGAACGTTTATTATGTAAGTGCGGGTAAATATGGCATATTTTTCTTAAACAGCGATTATAACTATGCCAAAAAGGGTAGAAAAAGATTAAGTGGAAACATAACACATAAGGAGATTAAGTGGTTTCTTAAACACAGCAAAAAATTCAAGAAAACTGTTGTTATTTTCCATGAACCACTTTACTCAAATACACCTATGCCGGGGCATTCCCTTGACTACAATGTGCCTTTAAGAGACAGTATTGCAGATGCCCTGCTCGGTTCCAATGTACAGATTCTCCTCACGAGCCATGAACATCTTTATGCAAGGAGGATAATCCCTTCAAAGGGTGCAAAGAGAACAATAAATCAAGTTACGATAGGTGCAGGTGGAGCCCCACTTTATAATATACCGGAAGACAAAAGGAAAGGACTTGAATGTTTCTCAAGAGAGACGGTTTACGGCATTATAACCCTTAAAAAGAACAGAGTTGAGTTTAAAGTGAAAAATCTAAACGGATTTTTGATAGATAGTGGGACTGTGAAGTGATCAGGAAGATGGTCTTGCATCAACGAGTTCTATAATCTTTTTTTGATGGAATCTGTCCTCTCGCAGGGTAAATACCACGTCCACTTTTCTGCCCTGTGAGAGGATTTTTATTATTCGGTCATCCCCACCATATATTGTGGTGTGAATATCTCCATTGATGTTAAGTCTAAACTTATAAAAGTTTTCTTTCAGTTGATTTATGTTTCCTGCAAGTTGAGTGCCCCGGAATAAAAATCTTGGTTTTGAATTACCCATTCCGAAAGGCTCAAGGATATCGAGACTCTTTAGCATATCCTCTTTGTTATACAGGGTTGAAATGTCAAGGTCTATTTCGACTTCTCTTTCAAGGTCATCCTCTGTTAGCACATTCTTTGCATACTCGTTTATGCCCTCTATAAATTTTTCAAGGTTTTCGGGTTTAAGACTGAGTCCTGCTGCGTACTTGTGTCCTCCAAATGCCTCAAGCAAGTCTTCCTGAGAGGCAATGGCCTCGAAGATATTGAAATTCATAATGCTCCTTGCGGATCCTTTTAGCAGGTTATCCTTACGTGTAAGGAGAATGGCAGGTCTGTAGAATTTGTCAACAACTCTGGATGCTACAATCCCAACAACCCCTTCATGCCAGTTCTCATTGAAAAGCACATAAACAAGATTATCTTTTAAAAATTCTGCCATTTGTATAGCCTCTTCAACAATTCCTCTCTCTATTCTCTGCCTTTTCAGGTTTAAGTTATTTAATTCAACAGCATACTGTCTTGCGAGACTTCCTTCCTTTGTAACAAGCAACTTAAAAGATTTCATGGCATCTTCCATCCTTCCTGCTGCGTTGAGGCGGGGGGCAAGGATGAAACTTACGTGATAAGTGGATATCTCTCCATCCCTTATCCCTGAAATATTTTTCAGAGCCTTGAGTCCTGCCTTCTTTGTTTTATTCAGGATGGATATTCCAGCCTTTGCAAATATTCTGTTTTCATCTATGAGCGGTACAAGGTCTGATATTGTTCCGAGGGCGACAAGATCAAGGTCCCAGTAAAGTTCAGTTTTGTCTTTATTCATCTTTTCGTATATGCCTTCAAGAAGTTTAAATGCAACTCCTACACCTGCAAGATTATCATAGGGATAATCTCCTGTTTTGGGATTAATGATTGCAAAGGCATCTGGAAGGGTATCTTTAGGTTCGTGGTGGTCTGTAATGATAACGTCTATCTTCAATGAGTTTGCGTATGAGACCTCTTCCTGGGCAGTAATGCCACAGTCAACTGTAATAAGAAGTGTGGCACCAATTCTCGCAGCCTTTTCTATTCCCTGTCTGGATACCCCGTACCCCTCATCAAATCTGTTGGGTATATATGCGTGCACATCAAGTCCAAGTCTCTTTAGTGCTCTGTAAACCAGTGCAAGTGATGTAACACCGTCAACATCAAAATCGCCATGAATGAGTATGCGTTCTCCTCTCTTTCTGGCAAGTAAAATTCTGTCAACTGCTTTCTCCATATCTTTAAACTCGAATGGGGAGTACATAGAACCCAGTCTAGGATTTAAATAAGTATCGGCTTTTTCGGGGGAGATCCCGCGTACTGAAAGCAAATGAGCAAGAAAAGCATCGGTGCTGTACTTTTCAACGGGATAAACAGGGGTCCTCAACTTCCATCGCATACTTTAAGTTTAACCTCTTATGGATGTGCAGACAATTGAAAGGATGGGACCTCTTATAAAAAATGTAAGCAATGCTAATTAACTACACAGATGCATTTTATTTGAACAAACACGCGATTTGTAATATAATGTTAGCAATACGAACAAAGGAGGTGGAGTATGATTGAAAGAGAAATAGAGAAAGTACTGAGAGATGTGTATTTCAAAATTACAAAGGAAGGTAGAACGGCTCTGAATGAAATAGGACTTACTCCTCCACAGTTCAGACTCATGACACACATATACTTTAATGGTCCCATGAATCAAACAACTCTATCTAAAGACCTATACCTTGCAAAGAGCACTATTTCCGGGATTGTTGAACGATTAAGGAAGAGAAGATTTGTAAAGATGGCAAAGAGGGAAAAGGACTTAAGAAATGAAATTGTGATGCTCACACCAGCAGGAGAAGAGGTAATAAAGAGAGTAATAGATAAACGTGTTGATTACATTCACAAACTCCTCTATGACTTTGATGAAGAGGATAAGGAAAAACTCCTTGAGCTTTTAATTCAGATGGATGAGGCTTCCAAAAAACTTGAATAAAAAGTATGAGTAGGACTTTCTTCGGAAAGGCGCTGAGTATTGCGATTCCTCTAATTCTTATAGTTCTTATACTTATCCTGAAACCGGTGAATTTCAGGGTGCTTATAAATGGCTTTCTAACACGACGTATTATAAACGTCATAATTGCAGTGATTCTGGTACAGGTATTTTCTAAAACCATGAAACTCGGCAGGTTTGATGTGAAACTTCAGGACGCAATACGAATGATCACACGTAGTAAGATTCTTGGTGTTATTATTCCCTCGTCCCTCTTTGGGCTTCTTCCTATGCCAGCAGGTGCACTTGTGTCTGCTCCATTTACAGAAAAAGCCGCATCCTATCTCGGTTTTAATAGAGTAAAAACCTTCTTTGTGAACTACTGGTTCCGACATATATGGGAGTATTCATGGCCTCTTTATGCTGGAGTGATACTTGGTTCGGGGATTCTCAAAGTATCTATAAGCAAGTTTGCCTTTATGCAATCGCCTCTTGTGATTGCTTCCATACTGGTGGGGCTTTTCCCGTTGCTTATGTGGACAAGGAACCATCCTTCAAAAAAGCATGAAGACCTTATGAAATTTAATGGAAGGACTATCACAGAGGTGTTTTTGCCTGTTGTTATTCTCTTTTTTCTTACGCTTGTGTTCAGAGTTAACATAAATATTTCCCTTCTCATATCCATTGGACTGATTTATTTTTTGAGCAAGATACAGGCTATCACGTTTCTTAAGTCCCTTAAAAATTCAATATTTTCTTTTACCACTGCACTTATCATCACTGTTTTGTTTTTAAAGACTGTTATAGAAAAATCACAGGCTCTTTCCCCACTTTATCACTCTCTTGTTAAAAGTGGAATATCTCCCATTATAGTTGGCATGGGGATTGCCTTTATTTCGGGTTTCTTTACCGGCATAACGCAGGCTTCGGTTGGCATTACCTTTCCTGTTTTTCTATCCATTTTAAGCAAGAATATATATGTTGCCCCTGTGTTGTATACCACTGGATTTATGGGGGTTATGGTGTCCCCGTTTCATCTTTGCTACCTTACCACAAAGGAGTATTTTAAAGTCTCCACAAAGGATACATACCCGGTTATTGTGCCATCTGCTCTTTTAATGATCGGTTTAAGCCTTATATATCTTCTGGTGTAAATAAAATGAGAGACCTTCTTAAATGGATTCTAAAACGAAAGACAAGACTTTTTGCAGGAATTATCATACTCCTTGTTGTAGACCTTTTTCAACTTGTAATTCCTCTTGTACTTCGAAAACTTATTAATCTTCTTGAACTTGGAAAGGCGACTTCCCATGATATTGTAAGGTTTTCGCTTTATGTTCTCCTCCTTGCCGTACTTACAGCCATCTTCCGTTTTTTCTGGAGACTGTTAATTGTAGGTAACGCGCGAAAAATTGAAGAAGACCTGAGAAATGCCATATACGAGCATATTATTTATCTATCTCCTTCATTTTTCACCCGTTATACCACTGGTGATCTTATGGCAAGAGCCACCAATGATATAGATGCAGTGAGAATGGCATCTATAATGGGAGTTGTCGGCACTTTTGACACGATTTATTACGGTACGTTCAGTATTGTAGCTATGCTGAAATTATCAACAAAGTTAGCCCTGTACATACTTATACCTTTACCACTTCTTGCATTGACTATCTTTGTATTTTCCAAGTTGATATACCGATATTTTCAGGATGTGCAGGCATCTTTCTCCACAATTACCGAGAGTGTCAGGGAAAGCGTTGCAGGTATAAGAGTTATAAAGGGATATGCCCAGGAAAAGGGTGCAACAGAAGAATTTGCACAGGTTAATGAGGATTACCTCAGGAAGAATATGAGACTTGTGAGGATTTATGGTGGTTTCCAGCCAATTATTAATTTCTTTGCAAGTTTCTCTCTTTTCCTTATTCTCTGGCTCGGTGGAAGAAAGACAATCCTTGGGGAGATGCAACTTGGTGACCTTGTGGCATTTTCGAGTTATATGGGAATGCTTATATGGCCCATGATAGCAATAGGATGGGTTACCAATGTTCTTCAAAGAGGTGCGGCTTCAATGGAGAGAATTCAGAAGTTGCTCCGGGAAAAACCGGATGTTAAAGAACCGGAAAAACCAGATAACCCTGATATAAAGGGCAATATTTATATTAACAGCCTTAATTTTGCTTACATAGAGAACAAAGAGGTTTTAAAGGGTATAAGTCTGGAAATTAGAGAGGGGCAGAGAATAGGTATTATAGGAAAAACAGGAAGTGGAAAAAGTACCCTTATAAAGCTCTTATTGAAACTTTACAATGCACCTTCGAGAACCATATTCTACGAAGGTGTTCCAATAGAAAGGATTCATTCCGAGCACCTTAGAAGGTTTATAGGTATAGTCCCTCAGGAAAGTGTGCTTTTCACCGATACCATAAAAAACAATATATGTTTTGGTCTTGGAGATTCTGAGTGCTCCATGGAGAGGGTGATTGAAGCAGCCAGGATGGCCGAAGTTCATGAGGATATAATGAAGTTCCAGAAGGGTTATGAAACTGTTGTGGGAGAAAGGGGTGTCACTCTCTCAGGCGGGCAGAAGCAGAGAATAGCAATAGCAAGGGCAATCATCAGGAAGCCGAGGATAATCATTTTCGATGATGCGCTTTCAGCAGTTGATGCCAGAACAGAGAGGAGAATTCTGGATAACCTTAAGGAGTTTCTTAAGGGCAGAACCTCTATAATTGTTTCTCAGAGAATTGTGGCGCTTAAAGACTCTGACTATATCTATGTCATGCAGGATGGTAAAATTCAGGATGAAGGAACACACTTAGAGCTCATTAAGAGGGAAGGTCTTTATAGAACAATATATGAACTTCAGAGGATAACGGAGAAAGAGGCTATATGAGAAGGCATTTTGATGTACTTGAGGAAAAACGCATAGGTAAGGTAAAAGATAGCGATATATTTAAAAAACTCGTTGAGTTCGCAAAACCATACTGGAAAATATTCCTCTTTACTGTTTTCCTCCTTCTTGGCACCACTGTCTTCGAACTTGGAATGCCGTATATAATGAAGTCGGCAATAGATAGGACATTGATGCCCACTGCAAGAAAACTTACAAGAGAAGATGAACTTCTTAGGTCTATTAAACTGAAGTACCCCGGTGCTTTTTACGAGGATATGGTTGTACTTTATAAACTACCAAGAGCGGCTAAAAAAGACCTTGAGGCAGGTAAATATCTTTCGAAGACCTCTTATTTTGTTCTTCCGCTTAAGAAGGAGTTTACATCGATATTAAAAAGATTTAAACTGCCTTATTATGAGAAGGGGAATTTGCTTTTTGTTGAGCAGCATACAATATATAAGTTGCCCAAAAAGGAACTTCGTATTTTAAGGAGTGAACATTATTCTCTACTTGTTAAATTTGCATTCTTGTATCTTTTATTCTTGTTTTTAGACTTTGTTTTCACTTTCTTGCAGGTATATTATCTTCAATACTTTGGGCAACTCGTGATGTATGACCTTAGAATGGCGATTTTCAAAAAGATAATGAGACTTCCCATATCTTACTTTGATAAGAACCCAACCGGTAGAATTGTTACACGGGCAACAAACGACGTAAATGCAATAAACGAAATGTTTTCTGCAGTACTTGTCTATACCATTAAAGACTTCTTTCTCCTTACAGGGATTTTAATCGTAATGTTCAAATTGTCCCCCACGCTTTCCTGGAAAATAATACTTTTTGTCCCGTTTATTATAGCTCTTTCTTTCCTTTTTCAGAAATTTGCCCGTAAGGCTTATAGAAATGTCAGGCGTAAACTTTCAAAGATCAATGCTTTTACCCAGGAAAGTATTTCTCAGATAGACGTGGTTCATGTTTTTTATGCCATGAGAAAAATGATAAGAAGGTACAGAGAAATAAACCACGAATTGTACAAAGCCAATATAGAACAGATGTACGTTTATGCTTTTTTCCGTCCTTTAATGGAAATGCTAAGGGTAGTCGCTGTTTCTGCTGTCGTGTACTTTGGAGGTAAAGGTATATTTGAGAACTACGTAACATTCGGTACTTTTGTGGCGTTTCTCTCATATATTGATATGTTTTTTGCTCCTATCAGAGACCTTGCCGAAAAATACAATATATTGCAATCATCGTTTGCAGCAGGGGAGAGGATACTTCTTCTTCTCGATGAGAATGAAGAAAGAAGGGATGGTGACTTGATACCGAAACAGATAAAAGGGAAAATTGATTTTGAAAATGTGTGGTTTTCTTATGATGGCGAAAGATGGGTATTAAAAGACATTACATTTCACGTGGATGAGGGCAAAACAGTAGCCATAGTGGGACCAACTGGTGCAGGTAAGACCTCCACAATTAGTTTGCTGGCAAGGTTTTATGACCATCAAAAGGGGGAGATAAAAATTGACGATACAAGAATACAGGACTATGAGGTTGGGTCCCTCAGGAAAAACACGGCTTTTGTTTTCCAGGATGTATTTATTTTCAAAGGTAGCGTGAGGAAAAATATTGCGCTATGGGATGAAATAGATGAGAAGGAGATAGAAGAGGCTCTTAAACTCACCTATGCTAAGGAGTTTATTGATAGGCTTCCCAATGGGCTCGATACAGAACTTGGAGAAAGGGGGATTACTCTTTCAATGGGGCAGAGGCAACTTCTCTCTTTTGCCCGTGCAATTGTGAGAAAGCCCCGTATACTGGTGCTTGATGAGGCAACAAGCAATATAGATACTTACACAGAGCATCTCATAGAAAAGGCTTTATCCAACCTTCTTTCTAACAGAACGTCCATAGTGATAGCCCATAGGCTCTCTACCATTAAAAATGCTGATAAAATTCTTGTTATCCTGGATGGTACCCTAAAGGAAGAGGGAACCCATGAGGAACTTTTGAAAAAAGACGGGGTCTACGCAAAACTCTATAAGATCCAATTTGAACTTGCCAGGGAAGCGTGAAGAATTATTTGCTACGTAATTCCTTTATTTTGTCTGCAAAGAGCTTTAAATCCTCCCGAAGTGACCTGTCATAAAATTCTCTCTGAGATTGAGACCTTGCGTGGTCAACGGCGGATGGATGATAGGTTGCTATCATGGGAATCCCGAATTTTGATATGAGTATTTTACCTCTTATTTCTTTCATTGAAACAGTATGTTTGTAACCTAAAAGCCAGGTTGCGGAATATCTCCCAAGAGCGAGAAACAGCCTTGGTTTTATAATTTCTATCTGTGCCATGAGGTAAGGTTTACATGCCTCAATTTCTTTAGGCTCAGGGTCTCTGTTTTTTGGAGGCCTGCATTTTACCACATTGGTTATATAAAAATCCCTGTCCCTTTCAATTCCATTCTCTCTCAGAATTGATGTAAACCGCTCTCCTGCTTTTCCTATAAAAGGTTTCCCGTACAGGTCTTCGTTAGCCCCGGGTGCTTCTCCTATAACCATGACTCCTGATGCAATATTTCCAAATCCAAAAACAGTCTGGATTCTTGAAGTGTGTAAAGGACATCTCCTGCAGCGTTCTGCAAGGGATTTTATCCTGTATAGTCTGTGAACTGGCGATTCTCTTTTTGTGTAAATTTCCTGGAAATCGAGTAATTCAAGTAAGAGTTTATCCCGCAATTTTGATAACTTCCTCTAATATCTTCCTTGCAACCTCTCTTTTGGATGCGTCTTTAAAATATACTCTCTCTCCGTTTTTGTGCAAAATAAAACCCGTTGATTTCTCTTTTTCCATGGCGTCAGGGAGGTTGGCCACAATAATGTCCAGACCTTTTTCCTTTATTTTAATCACCGCATCCTGCTCTATATCATCGGATAAGGCAAATCCTACAAAAATTCTATTTCCTTTATAGGGCATAAGTTTTTTTAATATATCCTCCGTGTTTGTAAGTTCCAGATTTAATGTTTTGTTTGCCTCTCTCTTGAGTTTTCCACTTACCTTTTCAATGGGCCTGTAATCAGAAACAGCAGCAACCATAATAAGGATGTCAGCCTTATCAATTAACTCAAGGGTTTTTTCCATCATCTCTTTGGAGTCTGTAACATAAGCGATTTCATCTCTTCCATATGGTTCTATTGAAGTTTTGCCAACGATTTGATAAAGATATCCACCATTTCTTTTTACTTCCCTGGCAATTTCAACTCCCATTTTCCCACTTGACCTGTTGGTAATAACCCTCACATCATCTATTTTCTCTTCAGTCCTTCCATACACAAGAAGGATTTTTTTATCCCTTAGTGGAAAACCTCTATAAGCAGCCACAACATCCTCTATTATATATTCAATCTCATTCAATCTACCTGCCCCTCTGTCACCGCTGTAGAGTTCCCCCTCAACAGGACCTGAGAAAAAATACCCTTTTTCCTTTAGATAGCGCACTTTGTCCTGTAATAGTGGATTATTCCACATTACATCGTGCATTGCGGGAGCAAATACAACAGGACCATTAAAAGAGGCGATTATGGTGCTTACAATGTCGTCTGCAATGGAGGATGCAGCCTTACCAATAATATTATAGTCAGCGGGGGCTATAAGTAACACATCGGCCCATTTCGCAAGGTCAATATGCACAGAGGAGGGAAATTCGAAATATTTGTTGCCCTCGTACACTCTATCACGGGTTAGATAGGATAGAATATCCTTTGAAACAAAATGTAAGGCTCTGTCTGTAATTGCAACCTTTACCTCATGACCTTCTTTTGTCAAACTCCTTATGATTAATGGGCTTTTATAGGCTGCTATACTACCTGTTATCCCCAAGAGTACTTTCATCTTCCATATTTATGTCCTGAAGCACCTGGGTTTTCCTTGACGTGAAGGTATATTCAACCTTTCCTTCAAGTATCTCTCGAAGTGCTATTATTGTTGGTTTCTTATCAAGATATTTTCCCTTCTCACGTGCTTCTCTTGAGATATATCTTGCCTTTTTGGCGGCAAGTACAATTGCAAAAAACTTATTGGGATATTTCTTCCACAGTTCATCAAGTGGTATAAATTCCATTTTTTCCATTATTCTTCCTCCTTTTCTTCATAATAAAGGTATCTGCCACAGTTTTCACATCTTACAAATGGTTCTCCCCTTTTAACCTTGAGGGAAATTTCAAGGGGAATGGTGGAATTACATGCACTACATACGTACTCTTCCCCTTCACTTCCCATAATCTTTACTATGGGCACAATAACTTCATTGTATCCCTTTTTCCTTAAGCGTTCATATTTGCGAAGGGATGAAACTTTAATTTTTCCTTCTATTTCTCCTCTTTCCGTGATAAGTGTATCCTTTTCTTTTTCCAAAACTTCACTCATTTCGGAGAGTTTCTGTTTTTCCAGTTCTTTTTTATGTATTTCCTCTTTTATTTCCTCTTTTAAGGAGGGAAGTTTACCCTTGAACTCCTCAAGACTTTCTTCCATCTTAAGTATTTCATCCTCAATCTTTCTAATCTTTTCTTTCTGATTGTCTATCTGCTGCAACATAGCCCTGTACTCATCATTGTTCTTTATTTGAAGTAACTGCTTTTTATAAACCTCAAGTTTCTCTTCTTCAGCCCTGTATTCAGAGTTTTTCTCGCGAAGCGAAAGTTCTTTTTCCTTTAAAAGTTCATCGAGTTCTGTGAGTTTGGTCCGAAGTTCGTTTATTTCTCTTTCACATTGCTGGATTTCCAGGGGTAATTCTTTTAGTTTTTTGTCAATCCCATCTATTCTGGAATCGACTTTTTGCAGTTCTATAAGAAGGGAATAATTTGTGTCGTAGTGCATAAATATATGATAAATCAGGGGATACGTATGGTCAATCAGGACTTTACATGATAAAGAGCGTAAGATATATCCCTTGAAAGTTCTTTAAAGAGTTCTAATTCTTCACTGTCATTTAAACTTTCGCTCTCAGCACAAACCATCAAAAGTCCCATTACATTGCCTTTGTATTCCAGTTTCCTTGCAATAATGCCTTTGTTTTTATCGCATAATTTAAAGAATTCACAACCTTTGCAGGATACAGGTTTAGAAATAACAGGGTCATCCTTTACAAAGGCTTCTTCAAGACACTCTGGAATCTCTCCACTATTCATTTTTGAGAGGAGTTTGTTTAGTTTGTCAGCGAATTTTTCGGGTTTTATACCGCTTAAAACAGGTATTCCCATATGGTCTGTAAGGAGAAGTGCAGAAAAAGCATAGTCTTTTTTATTGCTCAAAACGTCCGTCACCTTCTCTATTATTCCCTCTGCAGTCTCCTCCCTCATTATAATGTGGTTTATGTCCTTTATTAACCTCAGCATCTCGTTTAGACGTTCAATTCTTTTTTCTCGTTTTTTAAGTTCTGTTATATCAAGACATGCCGTGACTATGCCTCTTAATTTTCCATTTTTCAGGTCAGGGAACGTCCTGACATAGAATTCTTTTCCATTTTTAAATCTTACGTAGGAAGAATGGGGTTTCAAGTCTTTTAGTGTTTTTAAGGCAGGGCAGGTGTCACATTGTTTATGCTCTGCATCGAGAGCAAGATAGCACTTTTTCCCTGTAAGTTCGGAGAAATCTCTGTACAGGCTGTATTCAAGAAATGGTTTGTTAGCCCATTTTATTTCAAAATCAGGGGTCATGTATGATACGAGTTCGTTGAGTTCATGAAGTACAGTGTTTTTTATGTACTCGACTTCCTGCAGGGTTTCCTTTGTTTTCACAAGTTCAGTAACGTCTGTTCCGCTGAATATAATTCC
Source organism: Caldifarciminota bacterium (assembly GCA_027038175.1). Taxonomy (GTDB): domain Bacteria; phylum Hydrothermota; class Hydrothermia; order UBA1063; family CAJXJZ01; genus CAJXJZ01. The sequence goes on from JALVYB010000073.1 coordinate 39,050, forward strand.
TTTTACCTCATCGGGTTCTTCTGACAGAGATGAGAGCATGAAATCGAGGTATACAACCTTTCCATCTGGTCTTGTAATGGGGAACTCTTTCATGGTAAGACTTTTTTTAAGCAGGGCCACTTCCTCAAAAAGCGTTTTAAGTTCAGGTTCATTGAATATATCAAAAAAGTTTCTTCCCACAAACTGTTCCACATCAGGTCCCAGGGTATTTGCAAACTTTTCATTTACCCGAATTATTCTAAAGTCTTCGCTCATGAAAGCGAACATGAGGTGCGTTTTTTCAAAGATGGCTTCAAGCAATCTGTTTGTTTTGAGAAGTTTTGATAAAAGCGCCTTTTTGTAAGTTATATCTCTTAACACACCAACAACATACCTTCTGTCAAGGGCATCGATTTTGGTGGAGTTTACGTCTATATAGATTACACTTCCATCTTTTTTAAGGAAAGGAATGTCCTCAGCAAGGTCGAGTTCACCTTTCGCCTGTCTTTCAAAAATGAACATTATGCGCTCAAACTCCTCCTCAGGATGTAATTTCGCTATAGGCATTCCTATAAGTTCATCCTTTTTGTAACCAAGAAGTGATTGTGCTTTGTTGTTGCCATAACTTATAACTTTTGTCTCTGCATCTGCAACGAGAACCGCATCTCCAATGCTTTCAAGTAAAAGTTGTACTATTCCCTCAACTCTTCTCCCCCGTTTTCCAAAAGAGTCCTCCCTCTTGAGTTTTTCAACGAAACAGGCATATGTATCAGGAAGGTTCAGAATTCTCTTTAAAGGATACACACCACACATTGCCTCTTGACCATCAATGGAGATTTTAAACTCAAAGCCATTTAAAGAGTTTTTGTGTTTTTCAAACTCGTCCGTTATTTTCTGATCATTAAAGGGCGGAACACTAAATATAGCCCCTTTGCCTTGCCAGACCTCAAGAGGCCAGCGGATAAGATTCTTTGTCTTTTCATTAAATCCCTTTATAATGCCTCTGTCATCTATGATAAACACGGATAAAGGTGCATATTCCAGCATCATGTCCACAAGGAAATTCCCTATTCCTTTGCTCTTTAATTCACCTCTCGCGTTCTCACTCATGCCTAAATAATACAGTTTAGGCAGTAAATTGTCAAGGCAGGAAACATATGTAATCTTAATACAGGTTTTTCTCTACTTTTGTGAGCACCATACTCGTACAAAAATTCGACACTTTGAAATCCATAGTGCGTGCATTACAATTACTTAAAACAGGGAGGAACATAATGTGGATGCTGGCTTTAATCATGTATTTAAATCCGTTAATTCAGAAGGGAGATTCTTTTTTCTTTTCAATGAACTATGACAGTGCTAAGGCATATTACGAGAAGGCATTAAAGGAAGACTCACTTAACTATGATGTTCACTGGAGACTGGCAAGGCTGTATTGCAATATAGGGGATGTACTTTCAAAGAAGGACAGTATAAAAGCAATGTATGAGAAGGCTTTGAAACATGCTGAAAAGGCCATATCAATTGATAGTACAAGGTGCGAAGGGTATTTGTGGAAATCGGCTGCTGCTGGTGATAAAGCCCTGTTCCTTGGGGGTAAGAAAAAGGTTGAATTTGCATTCATTGTAAAAGACAATGCGGAAAAGGCTATAAAAATAAATCCGAAGTGTGCTTATGGTTACTTTATCTTGGGAGAGTACCAGAGAGAAGCAGCCACTCTTGGTGCATTTTTAAGGAGAGTTGCAAAAACATTGTTTGGGAGGGTTCCGGAGGGTACTCTCGATAGTTCTCTTGTTTTACTTACAAAGGCTATTTCTCTTGATACCACTGAGGTTAAATTCTTTCTGGGAAGAGGTAAAACCTATAAGGCTATGAAAGAATATAAGAGAGCCAGGGTTGATTTTGAGAGGGCTCTCAAAATCAGAGATAAATACCTTGTTGATAAAAAACTAAAAAAAGAGGCTTATAAACTTCTCAAAAAACTTAAATAAACTCCTTATTATTGCTTGAATTTAAGTGTAGATGCAATAATCTGCATTCTTAGAAGATACTGAATTTTACGTCTTTTCTCTGGAGCGTATACTCCCATGTCTATCATAAAAAAGCCGCGTTCTGATTTAAATGCAATAAGTCTGAAGGGACCTCCCACATATTCGCGGGAATTTTCCCATGCTCCAGTTAGTACAAGTGCAGGGTATCTACTCTCGAACATCATACTATCGACTTTTACTGTAGATTTTACGACTTTGTCACCTCCATAATATAAAGCAGCCAGTGAGTCTCTCATTCTTATAAGTAAATCAGCGTCAAAGTATGGTATTTCGGGATTGTTGTAAAATAGCATAAATCTTTCTGGATAGTGTTTAACTATGCCAAAGAGATTGTCGAATTTCAGTATGGTGTCTTTCATTTTTATGTATGTCCAGCCTTCTGGGACATCCAGATAAATTCCATATTTTTTCAGAAGTTCTTTTCTCATCCAGTTATTTTTCCCTGCAAAATAGGCGAGTTTTTTCAGGTGTTTTTCATAACTTTTGTAAAGAGCGTTTTTTATTGAGTCTCTATATTTTTCAAGAAATGCCCCCAAAAGCTCAGGTCCCGGAGCACAAACACCGATTACAAAGTCACCCTGTGAAAAGACATTTTCCCTGGTATAGAAACCTGTCCCACCGTTTTTAAAGGCTATCTTGAAAAAGGCGTATGATTTGAGTTGAGGACTTGTTAGTATAAAGACATAGGGATAACCTGCATCAAGCTGGAACTGATCAGGGGTATAACCATCAAGATCAAAGACTGGATCTGGCATTGGGTCATAAAAGGTATCGTTTAATGTTTTTTCTACATCATTGGAGAGGTTCAATGCTGCTTCATCGATGATGTAAGCAACCATATTTCTTTTCTTGCGTATTTTGTATTCCGGACCGTTTTCACCGCATCCAGAAACTATGAATACCAGTATTATTGCCCAGAGTATAAGACCTGCTTTACGCAACATAATATGCCTCCTTTAGCCTTTCTTTGAGTTTTGAAAGTGCAAGTTGTTCTTCCTCGCTCAATTTTATCTTATTTTCTCTTAACTTAAACACGTAATCCCTGACTTTTTCAATTATGTCTCTGTCCCTGTAAAAGTGAAATACCCGGAATCCACCAAACCCATGCTGCCTTGTACCGAGAAACTCTCCAGGGCCTCTCATTTTAAGGTCTATCTCTGCGAGGTCAAACCCACTTTCGTATTTTTTAAGGGCCTTAACCCTTTCCAGTCCTTCTTCCGATACTCCTTCTGACATTATAAGTATACAATAGGACTTCTTTTCACCTCTTCCCACCCTTCCCCTGAGCTGGTGTAGTTGAGCAAGTCCGAATCTGTCGGCATGTTCAATGACCATTATTGTTGCATCCTTTACATCTATTCCTACCTCAATAACTGTGGTTGATACAAGCACGTTGAACCTGCCTGCTCTAAAATCCTCCATTACCTTTCTCTTTTCCTCTGTTTTCATACGACCATGCAGTACACCTATATTTATGCCGTCTGGTTTTATCACGTTTAGATAATCATATAAATTAAAGAGGTCTTTAATTCCTTTTTCTCTTGAATAATCGCTTTCTTCAATCAGGGGTACGACTACATAGGCTTTTTCCCCTTTAAGAACTTTTTTGAACACCCATGAATAAACCTCATCCCGTTTTCTTTCAACCTTAATTATGGTTTCTATTTTTCCTCTCCCAAGGGGTCTTTCTTTAAGTAATGATAATTCAAGATTCCCATATAAGGTTAAAGCAAGGCTTCTTGGAATTGGAGTTGCGGTCATCAAAAGCAAATGAGGTGTGTATTCCTCCTCTTTTCTCCATAGATTGTATCTCTGGAGGACGCCAAATTTATGTTGCTCATCAATAACCACAAGTCCGAGTTTGTAGAACTCAACGTCCTCTGTAAGGAGAGCATGTGTCCCAACAAGAATATCTATATCTCCTTCTTTTAAATCATGCAAAATCTGCCTTCTTTCTTTGGTTTTTGTACTACCTTTTAATAATGCGAGTTTAATAGGTAAACCACTTACAAAGTTAAGGAGTACTAAAAAAATCTGGTCTGCAAGCGTTTCTGTTGGAGCCATTAAAGTTGCCTGATAACCATTCTCAACGGCTCTAAGCATGGAATAGATAGCAACTACCGTTTTACCTGACCCCACGTCCCCCTGTAGTAATCTTTGCATGGGCACGTTTTTTTCGATATCATTCTCAATCTCTTTGATGACTCTTCTCTGTCCCTCTGTGAGGGAAAATGGAAGGTTCTCTAAAAATTTTGTGGACAATGTACCTTTTTTACTTAAAGGATAAGCCTTTCTAAGATTTTCTCGCTCAAGATTTAACCGCCAGAAAAACTGGAAGAGTTCTCTGAAGGCTATCTCCTTTCTGGCTTTTTCTCCCTCTTCAATGGTATCTGGAAAGTGCATCTTTCTTATGCTATCTGAAAGCGGTGATAAATTCTCTCTCTCTATGATAAATCGTGGCAGGTATTCAGGGAAGTCCAGGTCATTTTTTAAAATCTCATAAACAAGTTTACGGATAAATCTGGAGTCCAGACCCTCAGTTTGTGGATACACAGGGATAACCATCCCGGCCACTATCTCGTCGTTGCTGTCTTTTCCAATAATGGAGTATTCCGGGTGAATGAAAATAGGTTTCTGGTAGTATTTATCGAATTCGACTCGGCCAGTAACTATTATTTTTTCACCAACAGAAAATAGGTTTCTCATGTTTTTTACGAAGAATACAACTTCAATCCATCCTGTTCCATCATCTACTATTATGCCAAAACCCTCTTTTCCAAAGAGTCTTCTTTTCCCTTTAAGTGTAATTCTACCTTGAATGGTGACATTTTCACCAGGTGTGATGTCTTTTATAGGTGTTATCTTTGTCCTGTCCTCGTATCTTCTTGGTACGAGAAAGAGGAGGTCCTCAACAGTTTTAACACCTATTCTTCTAAAGAGGCTCTGTTTTTTGGGGCCTACTCCTTTAAGATAGCGAATGTCTTTCTTTAGAAAATCACTGTCTATTTTATTGATGCTGCCTGCCATGCGATAATTGAAGATGCCACGATAAATCTGTAAATATCACGAAAATCCTCTGAACGGTATTTTATTCTTCTTCCATCCACCCTCTCGACAGAAGGCATGATTGAAATAAGGTCAGCACGAAGGGTGTCTTTTAACAGAATTTCCACTTCATATGGGGGTGAAAAAACAGGATTATTCTCAACAAAGTCTTTGAATTTACCGTCCTGCAATTTTTTAATTGCACTCTCGATTTTTTTAACTCTTTCTGAGTAAAGTTTGTCTCTTTCATAGAGCAACACAGCACTGTGACCTCTTGCCTCTTTTGTTATAAGAAATTCTGTAAGAGGAAAATGTGGAGAAGAAAATTCAAAAAGGGCACTGTCTCCGGAAATGAAAATTACAGGGACCCTGTAAAGAGAGGCATATATGGCGTTGATTTCAGATTCTCCTACAACCTTTCCATTTATTTTTATTTCAAAGAAACTTGAAGAGGAGTATGTGTGATCCATTGCTCCATAGATATGCCCAACCGGAGCATGATAGCCAATGAACATCGCAGCATCAAAACTCTCATCAAGACCCTCCATCATATAAAACATTCTGGGAAATCCTCGCACAAGTTCGAAATTTACATTGATTTTTTCCGGTAAAATATTGGTACCCAGAGCATGGGAATCACATACGCGGATAGACGCTCTTGTATCAATTTCAAGTAAAGTATCCAGTGTATCTGCAAGTTCCTGGGTCATAAGAAGAGACACCCTCTCCTGAGGTTCTCTAAAATGACTTGTGCCCCACACCCCTTCCATGTCAATTGAGATAAAGTATCTCATTTACATCCTCCTTAAAATGTGGCCCATGGTTTGGGAATGAAAAGTTCGTGAAATACTTCTATGGCATAGCGGTCTGTCATACCAGAGATATAATCTCGCACAGCCTGCCAGGGCTGATAATCCCTTTTTACTGACTTTATTTTAGAGTAGAGGGGTATTTTGTCAAGGTTTTTCATAAAGTAGTTGAATAAAAACTCAAGAATATTCTCTGCCTTGTCCGATTCCGATTTGACATAATGATTGAGGTATACTCTCTCCTTCAAGAAATCCCGCATTTTCTTTATCATAATATCCATTTCTGCATCATAGGCTACTTTCTCATAATCGAGTTTAATGGTTGTCTCGATAATGTTTGCTACAATTGTAGTGATTCTGTCTCCATGAGACCTGCCGAAGTAATCAAGAAGTTCTTCCGGTACATCGTCTAATTTAAGAACTCGTGCTCTTAGAGCATCGTCAAGGTCGTGATTAATATAGGCCACAATATCGGAGATTCTTACGACCTGACCTTCAAGTGTTGATGGAACATCAGCGTTTAGTATTTCACCAAAGCCCTTTGAGTGTTTTACTATTCCCTCTCTCACTTCCCATGTGAGGTTGAGCCCCTTACCATCTTTTTCAATGTAGTCCACAACTCGGAGGGATTGATGCGGATGTTTGAACCCACCATGGTCTTTGAGAAGTTTATTGAGAACAGCCTCGCCGGTGTGTCCAAAAGGTGTATGACCCAGGTCGTGTCCGAGGGCAATTGCCTCAATCAAATCCTCGTTCAACATGAGGGCTCTTCCTATGGTTCTTGCTATTTGTGCGACCTCAAGAGTATGGGTAAGCCTCGTTCTATAGTGATCTCCAACAGGTGAGAGAAAAACCTGTGTTTTGTGCTTTAACCTGCGAAATGCCTTGGAATGGATAATCCTGTCCCTATCTCTCTGGAACTCGGTTCTAAATCTACAGGGCTCTTCTTCTCTCTTTCTTCCTCTTGTGTTTCTGGACTTTGCAGCCTTTGGGTGAAGAAAAGTATTTTCTCTCTCCTCAATTTTTTCTCTGTACATGCTGCAAAACCCTCTCAATTATATCTTCTTTTTTTACACCTTCTGCCTCAGCCCTGTAATTTAAAATGAGTCTATGACGCAAAACGTCATAGACAAGTTCATTTACCTCTTTTGTTGTTGCAACCGGTTTACCGTACAAAAGAGCAAGTGCCTTGGCACCCAGTACAAGGTACTGGGATGCTCTTGGACCTGCTCCATAAAGCACGTATTCTTTTACTTCTTTTACACTGGAGTAATCTGGACGTGTCTGGCGTGCTATTTTTACTGCATAGTCTATAACATGTTCACCGGCAGGAAGAGAAAGGACAAAGGATTGAAATGCAAGTATATCTTCTCTTGATATAATTTTATGTGGCGTTTCTTCCTCATGTGTGGTAGTAAGTTCCACAACCCTTTTCTCATCCTCAAAGTCCGGGTAATCTATCACTATTTCAAACATAAATCTGTCAAGTTGTGCCTCTGGAAGGGGATAGGTTCCTTCTTGCTCAATAGGATTCTGGGTCGCAATAACTGTGAATGGCCTTGGAAGGTCATAAGTCTTTCCCTGAATGGTGACCTTTCTTTCCTGCATAGCTTCAAGAAGTGCAGATTGAGTTTTGGGAGGGGTTCTGTTTATCTCATCCGCAAGTATCAGATTGGCAAAAACCGGACCTTTTACAAATTTAAAATACCTTCTTCCCTCCTGATTCGTATCTATAATTTCTGTACCCAGAATATCTGATGGCATAAGGTCTGGCGTAAACTGGATACGGGAAAATTCAAGGTCCAGAATCTCTGAAAGCGTCTTTATAATTCTCGTTTTTGCAAGTCCTGGCACACCTGTAACAATCGAATGCCCCTCGCATAAAAGCGTAACGACAATTTTCTTTACCACATCCTTCTGACCTATTATTCTCTTTTCAAGTTCAAGATTCAGGGATTCCCAGAGTTTTGTTGCCGTCTGAAGTTTCTCTTCTATACTCATACTTTACAATTATAAAGCCCTGTTCTGGAAATTGGAAATCATTATACAACACTCTATGCAAAATCTGCCATTTTAAAAATTCTTGACATTTCGCATTAAAAGGTATAGAATTAATTTAACAGGAGGTAAACCATGAAAAATGCAAAGTTATTATTATTCATAGCATTACTTTTGCTTCCTGTTTCCCTCTTCTCCCAGTACTGGTCCTCACCATGGAAAAGATATGTATTCAGAACCTCAAATCTTTCAATTGCCTATGATAAATATAGACAAATGGCATTCTTCGCTTCAGGTGAGCTTATTAACATCACAAATCTTGATTTCAATAACGGCCCCGCACTTCAGCCTGAAGAAATAACTTTCAAAGACCAGGAAGTTATCCGAACTATGGAAGAGATTCGCGTAATTACGTACAATGATATCACCAAAACTCTTTACATAGCCACCAGGAATAAAAAACTGGAGGTCTGGGACATTAATCACATTCAAACCCCTCAAAAGGTAACAACCATTGAACTCTCAGGTGATGCACAGGATATGTACCTTTATGGAAATTATTTATACTTAGCACTGGGAAATGCAGGACTTTCAATATTTGATGTCTCTAATCCATCAGCCCCTGTTGAAATAAACACCTACAGTACTCCTGGTGAAGCGACTGGAATATTCGTCTATAAAAATTATGCCTATGTTGCTAACGGAGACTCAGGACTGAGAATAATAGACATTCATGACCCACAGAATCCATACGAGGTTGGTTTCTGTTATACACCTGGATATGCCAGCAAAGTTAATGTCAATGGAACTTATGCCTATATAGCAGATGGAGACTCAGGGCTTACTATCATTGATATTTCTTCTATAAGCACACCTCAGATTATTGTCACAATAGACAGTTTTGATGGATATTGCAGTGATGTCTTTGTAAAAGATAATTACTCTTATGTAGCCGCTAAAAGTTTGTATGCTATTGATATAAGCGACCCGATAAATCCCAATATTTCTTACAACTACTCCATTGATGACTCCATTTTCAGGGTTTTTGTTACAGACAGTTTTGCTTTCATAGGAACAAGAGATTTTGGGATTATCGCTATAGATTTACCTACAGATAGCACCGGTTTAAAGGAAACAGGCAAATATGCTATTACAAGAAGTTTTATAAAAGGCTTATATTTTAATCAACAGGACAATTCCCTTTACCTTGCTGACACTTTATATGGAATAAGAAGGGTAAATCCATGGCATGATGACACTATAACCTCCTGCAGAATAACGGGAGCCCCTAATAATGTATTTCTTCAGGGAAACTATGCTTATGTGGCAGACGGAGATTCAGGACTCAGAATAATAGACATACACAACCCGGACAGTATGTATGAGGCAGGTTTCTGTTATCTACCCGGTTATGCAAAGGATGTATATGTTAATGGACAGTATGCCTATGTATCTGCTTCCGATGCAGGACTTGTAATAGTTGATATATCAGATCCAACAGATCCTGTGGTAACAGGTTCCTACGATACCCCTGGGACAGCAGAAGGTGTATTTGTATCAGGGAATTACGCCTATATAGCTGACGGGGATTCAGGACTCAGGATAATCGATGTAAGTAACCCCTCATTACCTTCTGAGGTAGGGTATTACGATACTCCTGGATACGCCTATAAGGTCTCTGTTTTTGGAGATTCTGCTTATGTGGCTGATGGACCGGGAGGAATAAGGGAAATTTCAGTCTCGAATCCCACATACCCAATTGAAACCTCCCATTTTGAGGAAGGACAGGAAGCAATAAGCATTTTTGTGGATTATGATGTTTTTTATGGTAAACTCATTCTTGCAGGGTTCAAGGACTATGTATTCTCAGGACTCCCGGATTCAAATCAAATAGCTTTTGTAGGTCAGCGCCATTCGTGGGGAATTTATTGGTTCCATGAGGACTTTCTTCAGGGGTACCCCTGGGATATATGGAATCTACCCGGTTCTTATGATGCCATTGCCGAAGGGGACATGGGGGTAGAAATATATTTCTATGCTGTAGGGATTAAAGAGACTCCTGACGAAAAGTCGTCTTCCAAAATAACACTTGATGGCAATATAATCAAAAATAACATCACCCTAAACTTCCAGAAACCACTGAAAGATTGGATAACTGCAGCGATTTACAGTATTGACGGAAGAGAGGTTAAAAAATACTTAATCAGCCCTGAGATAACAGAGACAGGCGACAGAATAAGGATACCTGTTCAGGAAATGAGAAATGGTGTTTATCTATTGAGACTGAAAGGAAGAGACATTGCAATTACCAGGACGATTGAGGTGTATCATTGATGGGAACTGTTTTCGAAATTTATGTGCTCGATTCTTCAATTATAATTTCTATAACTCGAAAGAATAGGAAATTATTGCATGAATAGGTCGTACACCTTATAATTGGCAAATAAAAAGGAGGGAAAGATGAAGTATATAAAATATGCAGGGATTTTATTCCTTGCTGTCCTGGTTGTAGTATCATCATGTAAAAAAGAGGAAGAAGCAAACCCAAAGCAGACTACAGAGTCATTTTTTACAGTATCAAATGCCACTTATCATGAGGGTGAAATGCCTGCCCCTCAGGGAAGTGCCAGTGAACAACCCTCAATCACCACCATTCAGGGTACACATTATGTAGTTCCTGGAGGCGCAAATACAGTTTCTATTATAGGTGATGATGCTCAAGGAGATATAAACAAAATATATGTGGGGGTTCAGGGCGTTGATGGTTATTTTTCACTCAACTATGGTACAACAAAGGCTACTGATACAATAATGCTCACTCTTACACTTAATAATAGCATTCCTCTCGACTCGTTCATAATAGTTTTTGAGCTTGGAGACAATGCAGGCAATATAAGTGAACCCACATCACTTCTTGTGCATCAGGCAGAAGTACAGAGAGGAAAACTTGAGATATCTCTTTCCTGGGACCTCTACAACGATATAGACCTTCATGTGGTACAGCCTGATAGCGAAGAAATTTATTATGGAAGGAGACAGAGTACAGAAGGCGGATATCTCGACCTTGATTCCAATGCAGCATGCAGTATAGATAGTATAAACAATGAGCATGTTATTTATCCGGATACTGCTGTTATCCTGACTGGTACTTACATAGTAAGAGTTGATTTCTACTCACAATGTGACTATCAGGATAGTTCCGTTACGCATTATGTTGTTACAGCGAGATATAACGGTGAACTTATATCGCCTTCTTCAGGAACAAATCCCTATGAAGGTACCTTCCAGCCGTTCACTGATGATGGTGGCGGGGAAGGCTCAGGTGTGGAAGTTATGAGATTCAATATTAATAATACAAAATCGTTGTCGCTGTACTCATTCGAGTTTCCCAGCAAAAATAATAACAAGGAAACAAAAACGAAGAAACCATGTAAAGTTTGTAAATAACAGGCATTTATTATGAAGAAGTCCGCCTTTTGGCGGACTTATTTTATCATCTTCTATTATTCGTTATTTCTTTCAAAAATAGTCTCATTTGAAACTTTCATAGAATGGGTTTAAAATTATAACGATGCAGGAAGATTTAAAAGAACTATACAGGGATGAACTTACAGGTGTATACAATCGAAGATATCTAAACCTTATTCTTGAAAGAGAACTTGCAAGAACCAGAAGATATGGGGATACACTTTCTATCCTTATCCTTGATCTGGATAATTTTAAAGAAATCAACGATGCTTATGGACACCTTGAAGGGGATAAATCCCTTATTAAGTTTGCGGGTATACTCAGGGAATCTGCAAGAGACGCGGATACTATAGTGAGATATGGAGGGGATGAATTTGTAATTATTGCTCCCTCAACCAATTATGATGGAGCCTACACACTCGCAAAAAGAATCCTTAATAATCTTGCTAAAGTTAATACGCCTATTGGGCCGTTAAGTGCCAGTATAGGGATTGCAACCTATCCGGACAATGGTACAGATTTCAAGAGCCTTTTTGAGTATGCAGATAGGTGTCTTTATGATGCTAAACGTTCAGGTAAAGGCAGAGTAGGGCTTTATAAAGATTCAAATCTCTCTCCTTCTATACCTACTCCAGTACTTGTTGGAAGGAGAAAAGAGCGTTCGTACATCGTGCAAAATTTAAAAGAGCCCGGTAAAATACACCTTATTAGCGGGGATGCGGGAATAGGTAAAACAAGACTTGTAAAAGATACATTTGAATTAATGGGGCTTAAATTCGCATCAGGGGTCGCTTATGGTGCCATTACCTCTATGCCTTATGTGGTAATAAGGACTTTGTTGCTTGATATGCTTAAACGCTTTCCAGTAGACTTAAAGCAGGCTTTTGAAAAATTAAGTGAAAATTCCAGATATGAAATTGCAAAACTTGTTCCGAAGTTGTTGACAGACAAAAGTGTAAAGCAAGATGCTGGTGACAAGTTCACATTGTTTGCTGGAGTTTCTGAGCTTCTTTCTGAACTTTCTCGTGAAGAGACAATTGTGGTTTTGATGGATGATTTGCATTGGGCAGACCAATTAAGCCTTGAACTTATTTATTATTTGCTTCACATGGGGATTTCCAATCTCGTTATCTTTGCAACAGCAAGAAGCGACGAGATATCAGGTACGCCACTTGAGAGCATGTTACATATTCTTGGTAGGGAAAGGCTTTACGATGAACTCGTGCTTGGGGAGATGAGTATGCCAGAGGTTAAAATGTTGACGGAAGCAATTTTAAAGCGTATCCCTTCAGACTCTCTGGTAAAGAAAATATATGATTTTAGTGGAGGCAATCCATTTTTTGTTGAGGAATTTATAAGGACCATGTATGATAAGGGTCACCTTTTCTATGAGGATGGCGCGTGGATTCTTAAAGAGGAAACTATAGCAGAACTATCTAACAGCATAAAGGATACGGTTGAAAGGAAACTGGAAAGACTGGATGAAAGAGATTTAAATGTCTTGAGGTATGCAGCGTGTTCAGGTCGGGATTTTTATCCGGATATTATAGGAGGAGTGGTGGGGATGAATGTCGGGGAGGTATTCGGAATACTTGATAAACTCGTGAAAAATAATATTCTTGTAGAAAAAGATAATGGGGAAGTTTACTCATTTAAAGAAGATGCCATTCGGCTTGTTGTTCTTAACAGTATGGGAGAAGGAGTAAAAAAGGTTATATATAATAGTATTGGGGAATATCTCGAAGGTAATTTTGGTGTAAATAGTAACAACGTTGAGATGATTTTGCACTATTTTGAACTTGCGAGAAACAGAGAAAAACTTGTAAAATACGGAGAACTTGCAGGGGATAGATCCCAGAGTGTTTATGCTCATGAAAATGCCATCAGGTATTATGAGTATGCACTTTCTGGAGAGGAAGACCCTTCAAAAAGGGGCGAGTTGCATATAAAGATAGGAAATGCCCATTTATTATTGGGAAAATATGAAGAAGCACTAAGCCATTTTGAAAAAGCACTTGAACTTTTACCAGAGAAAAGGAGTGAGATAGAGGGTCGTTTTATTGCTTATACTTATAACCTGATGGGGGATAGAGAAAAAGCCATTTATCATTACAGAAAGGCAATAGAAGTCGCTAAAAATATTAGGGAGAAATCTGGTTATAGGTTTATGCTGGCATATCATCTTGTCTCAAAAGGAGAGGTGAAAGAAGCAGAAAGGATTACAAAAGAGGCACTTTCTGAACTGCCTGATGAGCCAGAAGAGGTTCGTGCTTTAGGATACAATACTCTTGCACTTGTCTACGAGGGGTATAAGGACGATAAATATTTACAAATTGTAGAGGAGTATTTTAAAAAGGCTCTTGAAATAGCCGAAAAAGGAAAAGTGGGAAAACGCAATATAGCAGCGTTTTACAACAATCTTGCTGGGTTTTATGCTACGAAGGGCAGATATGATGAGGCACTGCCCATGTTCCTTGAGGTGAAAAAGATTCATGAGGAGATGAATTTTGCATATGGAAAGAGTCTTATTTATAGAAATCTTGCAATGCTATATAGAGATATGGCTAAAAGTGAGGAGTCAATAAAGTACGCAGAAAAAGGTATAAAAATAAATAGTGCTATTCAAAAACCGCATCTTAATCTCCCTCTGTATAATATTCTTGCTGAAATGCTTTGTGAAAGAGGAGAATTTAAAAGAGCAGAGGAAGTTCTAAAGAAAGCAATAGAAATAGCAAAGGAGGGAAAAGATGAGAAGGAAGAAATACGTAATATGGCCTTGTTCTTAAAGGTCAGGATTGAGAAGGGAGAACTTGATGGGATTTCAGAGATTGCCGGTTATCTTGAAGAGTTTATGGTTAATGAGAGGAAGTTTGTTTGGGTAATATTCGATGCGCTTATGGTATATTATGATGCAATTTCAGACATAAGTAGTGCTCAGGATCTTATTTCGTTTTCAGAAGAACTTGTTGAAGATGATAACTCTATGGAATACCTTTTCATAAGGATATGGAAATTAAGAGTGTTGGGAGAAGGTAAGGAATATTTCAGAGATTTAGATAGGGTTATGAATACTTCAAAATCTTTATCGCCTTTAGATAGAACGTATTTTTTATACCGCATAGCAGATGTTTTATACAAGACCAATAAAAGACTTGCCAAAAAGTATATAAAAGAAATAGAAGGCGTTTTGGATAACCTTGACCTTCCCCTTTTACAACAAAAAATAAGTTCACTTAAGTCTTAATTCCTTATTTGACAGAGGCTAAATTAAGACATATAATTACCCCATGTTAAGAGTAGTGCCTCATATTGTTCTCCAGAACTATGAACTTGGTAACCTTGAGGAAGAGTTTAAAGCCTATGTTATGTTTGCGGATATATCGGGTTTTACCAATATTACCGAGAAACTGTCAGAGTATGGTAAGATTGGAGCAGAGATTCTGACAGATACTCTTAACACGCTCTTTGCTCCGGTAATCAATAGTATCTATAATTCAGGTGGTATGATAACAACCTTTGCAGGTGATGCTTTAACTGCAATATTTCCGGGTGGTAGCAAGGCTGAAGTGGTGAGTACTTTGAAGAGTGCTATTAAGGAATTCGAAGATCGCTCAGTTGTTAGTACGCCTTATGGAAAATTTAAATTTGAGCTTAGAATGGGAATTGGATCGGGGAGTGTAAAACTTAGGATTGTGGATTCTGGTGAGCGCGCAGGTTATTACTTTTCAGGCGATGCCATAACACACGCAGTTGTCAATGAGGAAAAGGCTAAAAAAGGAGAAATCGTTTATGATGGAATTTCAGAGAGTATTCAGGGGTTACGCAAAAGTATAATAAAGCCTTCTCTTTCCACGCAATATCTTTTTTATCCGCAGGAGATAGTTGATGGAAACGTTGAGAATGCATTTCGTGGGGTTGTATCTGTTTTCATCAATGTGTTACCGGATGCTGTTACCGATGTTGTTGAGTTCATACTCAAAGAGGGAGAAGATGTCTATCTTAACAAGATAGATTATGGAGACAAAGGGTTTGTGATACTTCTGGTGTTTGGTGCACCCCGTTCGAGAAAGGATGATATGGAAAGGTCCCTGCAATTTGCGAGAGAACTTATCAGTAAATTCGGGGCACTGGTTAAAATAGGCATGAGCTATTCTGTTGCCTATGCAGGTATAGTGGGGAATCAAAAACGTTCAGAATACACGGTGATGGGGAGAGGAGTGAATCTTGCTGCAAGACTCATGCAAAAGGCTGAATACGGTGAGATTCTTATAGAGAAAAAACTCAGAGATGAATTACCTTCCATGCATTTCAAAAAACTTGGAAGCGTTCGACTAAAAGGCTTTAGTGAAAAAGTGGAAGTCTATTCTCCAGAAAAGAAATCGTATTACTTTGTTATTCGTGAGGGTGAAAGGATTGTTGGGCAAAAAAAACAAAAAGAAAAGATTCGGAGTTTTGTAAGGGATTTTATAGAAGGC
This sequence comes from Caldifarciminota bacterium, assembly GCA_027038175.1. GTDB lineage: Bacteria > Hydrothermota > Hydrothermia > UBA1063 > CAJXJZ01 > CAJXJZ01. The sequence goes on from JALVYB010000073.1 coordinate 54,875, forward strand.
AAATTGAAAAAGGGGAGAATTATAATTCAGGGGGAAGAAGGAAGTGGAAAGACCACCCTGGCGTTTTATGCTATAACTTACGCTCGAAAAATAAAACCTTCTATCCAGTATGCTTATTTTGACTTTAAAACACATACTGATATACCCGCAATAGAGTTATTCCGTGAATATTTTGCACACGTATATGGCATTGAAAGAGGGGACAATTTCCACTCTATCCGGAATAAAATACTTGGATTTGCTGGTGGTTCTTTGCGTGTAAAAAGAGATGAGTGGGAAGGTATAAAATATATTTTCGGGGTAAGAGATAGGGATGAAGAATATGATGAAAGTAAGGAAGAAGTGATACAGAGTTTAATAAAAAGAGGGACATTATTGCTCACCAAAAATCTTGCTTCTAAAGGCGGACTTGTAGTAGTATTTGATGGATTTTCGTTAATGGATAAAGGTGCGAGGGAACTGGTAGAGTATATCGAGAAAAACATCAGAAAAGGATTACTTTCAATATTAATTGATGCCAGGGAGATTGAAAGGGGGGATAATTATCTTCTGTTGCATACATCATCTCTCTCTCAGGCTGATATAGAGAAATTAATAGTACACATAAAAGGTAAACAACCTCACAGCACGCTTGTTGAGTATGTGCATAGCAAATCGAAGGGGAATGCAAGAGTGGCTACAGAGATTGTGAAGTTGTTAGTTGAAAGGAATATATTGGAAGATGTAGGTGGATATATTGCTCTTAAGAAAGGAGTGGGGGGTGTACCTGATAGTCTTCATCACATATATATGTCACGTTTTGACGCTCTTCCTGAGGATGTAAGAGGGTTTTTAAAAGTTTCTGCCATTTACGGGGATAGATTCAGTGAAAACATAATAAGAAGGGCTTTTTACAGTGGTAGAAATATAAATAATTTGCTTATGTATGCGGAAAATGCTGGTATTATCTCTGAAGAAATTTCGGGTAACTATGTGTTTCGCGATAGACTTTTTAGAGAATCTATTTATCAATCGCTAACTTATAAGTACTTGAGGAAAGCGCACAAGAAAATTGCCAAAGCTATTGAGAAATATGGAGAGACGAAGGAAGTGTCTGTATTTCAACTTTTTCACCATTTTTATGCTGGGGGTATGAAGAGGAAGGCGATGTTTTATGGAAATAAAGCCCTTAAAATCGCTGAGATGATTTCCTCCTATGAGAGGGTTTTACAGATTACAGAGAATCTGTTAACTCTTTATGCTCCTTTATCAAAGAAGTATATTGAAATTACTTTAAAAAGAGCCACAGCACTTTACAACCTCGGAAGAGTGGCAGAGGCTCTTAATGTTTATGACTATGTAATAGAGAATGTAAAGGGTGGATATCTCAGAGCATGGGCGTTATACAAGAGTGCATATCTTCTGAGTCTTGAAGGGAAAAGAGAAGAAGCAGAGAGAAGATTAAAAGATGCCATAAGTGCAGGGAAGAAAAATAAAAGAATCCTTGCTATGGTCTATCTTAATCTTGGAATAATATATGAAAAGAATGCCCCTGAAAAAGCAATTAATAACTTGAAAAAGGCGATCGAGTATGCTAAAATGGTTAACGATAGGATTACAGAAGCGAGTGCTTTAATGAACCTTGGAATAATGTTTGAGATGACTGGAAGGGGAGAAGAAGCGTATAAACTGTATCAGAAGGCGTATAGGATTTATAGAGAAACGAACTATTCCAAGGGTGTATTTAAAGTATATAATCTCTTAGCAAATTATTATAGCGACATTGGAGATTTAGATAGGGCTTTAAAATACTATACAAAAGCCTATGAATATTTTAAAAAGTTCAATATAAAAACGGGTATCTCATCAATCCTGTTAAATATGGGATTTGTTTTTGCCGAAAAAGGCAAGTTTAAGAGGTCATTGTATTATTATAAATTAGCCGAAAGGTTATTCTTGGAGTCTTCGCGGAAGAGTTCACTGGCTATAGTGTATAACAACCTGGCTGATTTATATATGAAGAGGGGCAATTACCTTAAGGCCTACAAATATGCCAGAAAGGCTGTTGACTTAATTGAAAAAATGGGTTCTATTTATTATGGTTTAATATCAAACATTACCCTGGCATCGGCAAGTGTGTCCCTTTCGAAGTTAAAGGAAAGCGAAGAACTCCTTAACAAAATAGAGTCCTGTATTAAACAAAATCAACGTTATTCATTTTTGTTACCTTACAAACTTTTGATTGAAGCAGAGTTTCTTTTTAAAAAGGGCAACAAAAGCAGCGCTATGCTTATTCTGGATAAGTTAAAGAGAACGACAAATGATACAAGTTTGCTCCTTAAAGCAGATTTTCTAAGATGGAAAATAACCAGAGACGAAAAATTAAAACAAACTTTACAAACAAAACTTCATAAACTTCTAAAGAAGACGGATTTGTTTGATTATCGTTCTATGCTCCAACAGCTATCTTCTTAAATATATAACCCTGTCCGTTAAGGTTTTACTATTGGTTTTTAATTTTATTATATAAACGCCGCAACTCACTTTTTGTCCTTTTGTATTCCGTCCCCGCCATCTATATATATATGTGCCTCTATTCAGTACACCGGAGACAAGAGTGCTTATCAATCTTCCCTGAATGTCATAAATGTTAAGTTCGACCTTCTGTTTTTGTGGTATGTCAAATTTTATGGTGAGTTCATTCACGGCAGGCTGAGGGTAAATCCTATAAAGTTTGAGAGAGAGAGGTTTTTCTTTTGCCTCTGATTTTCCGAGTTGGGTGGCATCAAATACCATTACGCTGTCTATCCCGATGTTTGTGTATCCATAATCACTCACCGCGTAGAAACGTATTTGAAGAGTATCTATAACGTCTTTTTTCTTACTCAGGTCCCTGTAAATTATTTGTTGAGGAGTCCATGATGAAGAGGTGTGAAGTATTAAATCCTTTATCCAGGAACCGTTGTTTACCCTATGCATTGCTACTAGTGAGTCATTTCCATCTTCGTTAATATAATAGAATCTCATTCTGAGATTCCCGATGTTCCAGACTTCAATTTCAGGACTTACCAGATACTCATACTGATTTGCGTATGTGTACCAAGTGTCAAAACGAGCAAAGGGTCCGAATATCTCTGATGGGTCACCATAAGCATTTCCGTCTCCCTGTTCCCATCCGTTAGTTACATCGTTATCTATGCTCCATCCTGGAGGAATCCATGAATCGAAGTTCTCTACAAGGTAAAGTCCATAGGGCTTTGCATCTTGAATAGTAGTAATGGAGTCGTCATGCACATTCTGGTCTTCTATCCATTTGGAATAAACCGTAATCGTATCGCCGTTTTCTTTTTCGTGAACAAATCTCAGTTTTATTTTTTCCACGTCGTTGCATGGAAGTTCATGACTCATTGATGAGTCCTGTATTCTTCCATTTAATTGCAGGAATACATCATACTTGGCGGCGTAATAACCCTCATTTTTGAATACCACAAATATTGAGTCTGTATCCCCTACCCAGTGCTTTCCAATAATGGTATCAATATGACTGGCAGCAACGTCGAAGGCATAGGTTACCTTTAAATCTCCCGCTTCCTCAGGCTCATAATGATGAGCCGCGAGTTTTTCACCGCCCTTTTCGTTTGTTCCATTTAAATCAGCATAAACCCAGGGTTGTCCCAAGATTGCGAACCTATAGCAATAGTCGTAATGCCCGCGAGCAGGAGGAGCCACCATTTTACCTGCAAATGAGTCTCTGACATAGGCAATACTGCCTATAGTATCCACAGTATGGTAAAAAGTATCAGCATCAAACCAGTGCCATCCTGTGTCCCAGGGAAATGAGCCATCAGGACCCCATCCTACTTGCGCTACTATAGTTTTAATACATGAGCGAGGATACTGCTCGCAGTCTCCGCTTGCTGTTGCAAAACCAATGATTGGCACAGTAAGACTATCCGGAAGTGCAACAGTAGAATCAGGTCTTACCAGCCTGCCACTATCGATAGTTACAGGCTCCTGGTTATATAAGGAATCGTATAAAATTCTATCCATTAATGTATCAAAGTCTACTTCGTTTTCCACATCCTGAGGTCTAAATGGTACATAGTGGGCAAGATATGAAATTTCGTTTACAATAAATCCACCATAATTTTTAACTGATGAGTCACTATTTATCACGTATAAGAAAACATCGGCATCTCCCATATACGCCCAATAAGTATCGCGGTCTGTAACGAGATATGAGTCAGGGGAAAATGGAAATAGAAGATCAGGATATAATGAGTAAATGGTAAAGGTATCATCCTTCCCTCTCCATTCAAGAGTATCATGGTCAGTACCAGAACTCCAATCATCTGCAATATATCTTGTTCGTAAGTACCTATTGAGAAAGAGGGAGTCTCTTCCTGCATCATGCTCGAAATAAGCTGCATCGTCGCTGAAAAGAATGAATCTTTTTCGTTTATCAGTGTTTATGTCATGTCTCAGGAAATTGATGAGAACTGTGTCATTGGAATATGTAAATTTGTAATTAGACCATATTATGCCCTGGTACAGGCTGTCAATGAGGTAATGGGGCAGGTCATCAAATCTAAACCATCTTACAGTATCCGGGAACGTGATTGTATTCTCTTTAAGGTCAAAATATGAAGCAATTCTATCTGCATCTTTTTTATAATAATATACTATTAACCAATCTCTTGTTGGGAGTATGTTATATTCAAAAAACCTGTAGTTTATTGGGTTCCCTGCAGAGTCCTCTGCCTGTACATAAAAATAAATTTGCAATGAATCCTGTATTGGTATTACTGCGTAGAAAGTATCTTTTTTGCGTATTAGGTCCATGTATCCTTCGTCAGTCCACTGTGATTCCCATGGGTGTTTATATCCCCAATCTTGAATTGCTGCTTTCCTTACGCCACTTGTATCCTGAATAAGAAATTTTACTGTATCCCGTGCCCTCTCCGGTTCACGAAAGTGAGAATGAGGGTAGACAAGTCTTATCTGAGGCGGTATTGTATCAACAAGAGGTCCATTGAAATAGTCAACATAAAGGTAACGTTTATGGTCACTCATATAGTGAATAGCAATCTGAATATCTTTCCCAACATAATTCTTCAAGGTCATCCAATAGCGTGCCCAGGACGTGTTGGATACGGTAATTGGAGAATGCTCTATTGTAAACTCTGCAGTATCCGTTACTCCATTTGTTGCAATACTGTCAGCAATCCTTATTTGAAATGTTTCTGAAAAGTTATTATCTTCCACTCTGTAGTAAAATACAAACGTGTCTGATGAATCTGTTACCCTTAGTGGGGGAGTAATTAACCACTCTGATGCACTATCAGTATTTGCAGAGCCAAATCTCATAACGCGATATCCATCGTAAGATTCAAGACCAAGTGGATAGACCTGAACGGTGTCGTTCGGATACGTGCCGCTTTTATTCACCCCGCGCCATCTTGGTACATCATTTTCAAAACTCTCGGAGAGTGGGTATAGCAACTCTTTTGTACTGGATTTTTCATTGAGTGGTTTTGGGGTATTTGAAAAATGAAACATTAAAAGCGTAAACAATAGAATTTTCATAATATCCTCCTTTTATCGTTACGATTTTATCCCATTTTGCGAGATTTGTCAAGGTTAAATGAATTGAATTGCTATTACATCGTGGTTGGTGATATTTTCAATCCAATGTGTACGTTTTTTCGACATGTCTTGACATGTTTTTAAGAGAGTTGGGGTGTCATATGATTTTGAAGAACATTTATACTCGTTTATAATTTTCCAACCATGAAAATGCTAACATTTCAGGCGATAATAAGGCAACTTCAGGATTACTGGGCGGATAAGGGATGTCTTGTGGTTCAACCGTATAATTCAGAGGTAGGTGCTGCAACTTTCAATCCTCATACGTTTCTGAGAAGCCTTGGAAGAAAACCCTGGAATGCCGTTTATGTAGAGCCTACCAGAAGACCCAAGGATGGAAGATATGCTGAAAATCCAAACAGAGTGCAGCAATACCATCAATTACAGGTTATTATGAAACCAGCACCCGATGATATACAGGACCTTTATCTTGAATCTCTGGAGTCTCTTGGTATAAATCTAAAGGAGAGGGATGTGCGTTTTGTAGAGGATGATTGGGAATCTCCAACGCTCGGTGCCTGGGGGCTTGGCTGGGAAGTATGGCTTGATGGGCTCGAGATTACGCAGTTTACATACTTTCAGCAGGTTGGAGGAATATCGCTTGAAGTAATTCCGGTTGAGATTACGTATGGACTTGAGAGAATAGCCATGTATGTGCAGGGCAAAGATTCTATTTTTGAAATAGAATGGGCCCATGGAGTAAAATGGGGGGATATTTATAGAAGATTTGAGTATGAGTTTTCAGTTTACAACTATGAAGAGTCAGACATTGACTTTAACCTGAAACTTTTTGATTTTTATGAAAAAGAAGCGGAGCGAATGTTTGAAAGAAAACTTGTATTTCCAGGATACGACTTTGTAATTAAGATGTCTCATACGTTTAATCTTCTGGACGCACGGGGTGCTATATCCGTATCACAGAGGGCTCACTATATCCAGAGAGTAAGGAGAATGGCAAAAAAAGCAGCGCTATTATACCTTGAATTAGAGGAGCAAAATGAAAGATTTTCTGCTTGAACTTGGAACAGAGGAGTTGCCAGTCTGGGCTCAACTGGAGGCGGAAAAGGGACTATTGAAAGGCGTAGAAAACCTCTTTAAGGAAAAACACATAGAGTTTGGTGACATAAAGGTATCAAGTACTCCAAGGAGGGTTTTTATATATGTGAAAGATGTGGCAGAGTCTCAGCGGGTGGTTGAGAAGATAATTAAAGGTCCCCCTGTTAAGGTGGCATACAGGGATGGTAAGCCATCGCCTGCACTTCTTGGTTTTCTGAAACAAAGAGGTCTTACTGAAAATGATATTGAGGAAAAGGACGGATATATCTATGCGAAAGTGAAAGAGGGAGGTAAGGATACCAGAAAAATTCTTTCAGATGCTTTACCTGGAGTAATAAAGTCTCTCAGATTCAAAAAGGTTATGAGATGGAATACCGAGGATACTTTCCCGAGGCCTGTGAGATGGATTCTTGCACTTTTTGGAGAGGACGTTGTTGAGTTTGAGGTATTTGGACTAAAATCGCAGAGAAACACTCGAGGACATAGGTTTTTAGGTGATAGGGAAATTGAAATAAGGAACCCATCTGAATACGAAGTTATGCTGGCTGAAAATGGAGTTATTGCAGATAGGAAAAGGAGAAAGGAAATACTCTGGGATAGGCTCAGAGAAGTCGCAAAGGTTATTGGAGGTAAGCCTGATGAGGATATGGACCTTCTTGATGAGGTAACAGGTCTTGTGGAGTGGCCTGGTGCTCTTTATGGAGAGTTTGATAAAAGGTTCCTTGATTTGCCTCATATAGTTATCAAGGCTGCTATGAAACAACATCAAAGGTATTTCCCTGTTATTGGGGAAAATGGCAATATTCTTCCCTATTTTCTTAGTGCCATAAATAACGAAGAGAGATTCTCAGATAATATACGGCCCGGAATGGAGGAGGTTCTCGTCTCAAGACTTGAAGATGCTGAGTTTTACTTCAAAGAGGACATGAAGGTCTCACCTCATGACCGCTCCAGGATGCTCGATGATATAGTCTGGATGGAAAATGTGGGTACTGTCAAGGACAAAGTAACCTATGCCCTGGAACTTGCGGATTATATTCTTCAAAACTCAACCATCGAGGTTAATGAGAGTAAACTTAAGGAGGCAATTTTACTTTCGAAGTTTGACCTTACTACTCAAATGATTCGGGATGGTAAGGAATTTACCAAACTTGAAGGGGAGATTGCCCGGGAATATGCAAAAAGAGCCGGTGTTGACGAAGAAGTAGCTGAAATCATTGGTCAACATGTACTCCCCCGGCGTTTTGGGGACAGAATACCAGAGAAAAAAGAGGCTGCTCTTATCAGTATAATTTTCAGGGTTCTTGACCTTGTTGCTCTTCTTAAGCAGGATTATAACTTTTCTTCTTCTCGTGACCCTTATGGAGCAAGGAGAAATACATACGCTATTTTCGAGATTCTCGTTTCGCATAAATTTAATATAGATTTGAAGGCACTTATTTTAAAAGCCATGGAAATCATGGAAGTGCCCCATAAAAAAATCCATATACTCTGGGATTACATAAAAGAGAGACTATTTAATTTCCTCGAAGAACGCGAAAAGATACGCTACGATATAGTTGATGCTATGATAGAAGTGAACTCGGATATTTATGATGTGTGGCAAAGAGCCAAGGTCCTTGATTCTATGATGAAGAAGGATCCAGAAATCTTTGAGAAAATTGCTATAAGTTTGAAAAGGGTTAATAATATCCTGAAAGACGTTAAAGAAATAACCGATATTGAACCTGATCTCATGGGAGACTATGAGAAGGCTCTCTTTGATACTGCCAGGTCTCTTGAACCAGAACTCAGAAAACATATTGATGAAAAAGATTATGAAGGTTTTCTATCTCGCATACTTACACTTTCTCCTATGATTGACCAGTTCTTTGATAATGTGTTTGTTATGACAGAAGATGAGAAGTTAAGGAAGAATAGGTTATCTCTGCTTCATTATGTAAGAGAACTATTTAAATTGTATGGGGATTTCTCCAGATTGGTGGTGTGAAAGAGACTCCTCTTTTATCGCAATATAAAAAAATCAAAGAACAGTATAAGGAAGAAATACTCCTTTTCCGCATAGGTGATTTTTATGAGACTTTTCTTGAGGATGCGGAGAGGGCGTCTAAAGCACTTGGCATAACTTTAACTTCAAAGCCTGTAGGAAAAGGTGTCAGGGTTCCTCTTGCTGGCATTCCTGTCAAAGCAGCGGATACCTATATTGCCAGATTACTTGAGCAGGGATATAAGGTTGCAATATGTGAGCAAACAGGTGAAGGTAAAAAACTCATGGAAAGAGAAGTGGTTGAGGTTATTACCCCCGGAACAATCACAATTGAAGGTCTTCTTGATGAGAACTCCTCTCACTACATTGCATCATATGTGGAAGGTGAGAATAAAAATGCCGCTGTAGCGTTTTGTGATATAACCACAGGTGATTTTTCCTTCTTTTCTGCCCCACGGGAAGAGGCTTTGAAGCATATTCTAAAAATGAGTGTCAGGGAAGTGGTTTTGTTGGAGGGTAATAGCCTTAAACTCGGGATTCCTGAATCTTATTATGAGGGGATATGGTATGGAGTAGAGTCTGCTGAGGAAGTTATAAAGGATTATTTTGGTGTTACAACACTTAGAACTTTTGGCCTTATAAAAAAGGAAGAGATAGAATCTTCTGGACTTTTACTTGCATACCTCAGAGATAGAAAGAAGACAAAACTATCAAATATAACAGGGATTAGGCGGCTAAACCTTGAGAAAAGGTTATATATAGACGAGAAAACGGCAAAGAACCTTGAACTTGTTGAGAGAATGTTTGAGCGAACTTCTCATGGCACACTCTTCTGGGCACTGGACAAAACCAAAACTCCCATGGGTAGAAGGTACCTTAAAAATACAATACTCTTTCCTCCATCCGATTTAAAGTTTATTAAAGAAAGACAGATAAGAGTAGAAACACTTTTTGAGGATTCTATTCTTCTTTCCGAGGTTATCTCAGAACTTTCCGGTATGGGTGATATTGAAAGAAAACTTGCAAAAATTTTACAGAAAAAAGCCGGTCCAAGAGATATGTACATTCTCATGAAAGACCTGGAGCGGGCTCTGAACTTAAAAAGAAAACTTCAAAAATACGATTTATTTGATGCCAATTTCAATGAGGAAAGAGTTACAGAGGTTGTAGAAAGTCTTCGTAAGATGCTTAAGGACAATCCACCTGTTCAGGTTGAGGATTTTATAAAAGAGGGTGTCTTAGAAGAACTTGATGAATTAAGAGACCTCTTAAGGAATACCAGAGAAAAGTTGCTGGATATTGAAAGGAGAGAAAAAGAAAAGACCGGTATTCCCACTCTCCGTATAGGGTATAATCAGGTTTTTGGTTATTACATTGAGGTTACGAAGGCGCATCTTGATAAGGTCCCACAGAATTATATCAGAAAACAAACTCTTACTCAATCTGAGCGCTTTATTACAGAGGAGCTAAAAGAGTTTGAAAATAAAATTCTAACTGCCGAAGAAAAAATAAAGGAAATAGAAAAGCGCGTTTTTGAAAATCTCAGAAAAGAGATAGAAAATAATGTATCTCATATAAAAGATGTGGCAGACTTCATCAAAGAGGTGGACCTGGTTCAGTCTTTTGCAACAGTTGCTGTAGAACGTGGATATGTAAAACCAGAGGTGAGCAATGAAGATGTCATTTCCATTACAGACGGAAGACATCCTGTGATGGAACTTCTTACAGAGGAGGTCTTTGTGCCCAATGATACGCTATTTGATGAGGAGCATAGAGTTTATATTATTACAGGTCCCAACATGGCGGGTAAGTCAACCTATTTAAGGCAGGTTGCTCTCATCGCAATAATGGCTCATATGGGGAGCTTTGTCCCTGCGAAACAGGCTAAAATTGGTCTTTTGGACAGGATTTTCTCAAGGATTGGCGCATCAGATGATATTACGAGGGGGATTTCAACATTTATGGCCGAAATGGTTGAGACAGGGGAAATACTTCACAGTGCGACGAGAAGAAGTCTTGTTGTACTTGATGAGGTGGGAAGAGGTACTTCCACTTATGACGGAATGAGTATTGCCATGGCTGTTGTAAAGTATATTGCAAAAAAGGGGTATAAAACCCTTTTTGCCACGCATTACCATGAACTGGGCATGCTTGCGGGTGAATTTGGAAATGTTAAGAACTATACGATGGAAATCAAGGAGTACGAAGGTAAACTCTACTATCTTCGTAAATTAAAGGAAGGTGTGTGTGATAAAAGTTACGGTATTCATGTTGCAGAACTCGCAGGACTTCCTGGCAGTGTTATAAAAGAGGCGCGGAGAATTTTAAAGGATATGGAGGAAAGAGCACCTATAAGGGTACAGGATAAAAAAGATAGCCCGGTACAGCTTTCTCTGTTCGATACATTGAATAAAAAAGAGAAAAAGGTTATTGAGATGATTAAAGACATTGATGTTGATGGACTTACCCCGCGTGATGCTTTAAACTTTATTTACAAACTTAAGGAGGATCTTGGTGCTTGATATCTTAAGGAGAATGTTTGGCTTAATAGAAAACTCTGTGGCTGTTGACCTTGGAACAGCCCAGACGTTAATATACGTTAAAGGTAAGGGAATCGTCTTACGGGAGCCATCCGTGGTTGCTTACAACGAATATTCGGGTGAGGTTGTGGCAGTTGGTAGCAAGGCGAAGGAGATGCTGGGCAAGACACCAGAAGGGATAAAGGCTAAAAGACCCATGAAAGATGGTGTTATTGCAGATTTCGAACTTGTACAGGAGATGCTTTATTACTTCCTTGAAATGGTTCTCTCTAAAAATCTATTTTTCAGACCCAAGGTTCTCATTGCAGTACCTTCAAGTATCACGGAAGTTGAATCAAGGGCGGTGAGAGACTCTGCAGAAAGTGCAGGTGCACAGGGCGTAATGCTTGTTGCAGAACCCATAGCCGCGGCTGTTGGTATTGGTTTACCCATTGATAAGCCGGTAGGAAATATGATTGTGGATATTGGGGGAGGTACCACGGAGATTGCCGTATTGTCTCTTTCAGGTATTGTTTCTAACGCATCAATTCGTGTGGCAGGGGATGAAATGGATGAGGCTATAGTTTATTACATAAGGGAAAAATATAGAGTTGATATAGGGGAGCAGACTGCCGAGCAAATTAAGATAGAGATAGGCAACGTGTTCCCGTCAAAGGAAGAAGTGAAGATGGAAATAAGGGGTAAGGACCTTATTAAAGGAGAACCTACAACCCTTGAAATCTCTTCTCACGAAATAAGAGAGGCACTTCGTGGGCCTGTTATGCAGATAGTGGAGTCTGTGAAAAAAGCACTTGAAAAAACTCCTCCTGAACTTGTCTCTGATATTATAGATAGAGGTATTTATCTTGCAGGAGGAGGTGCTCTTTTGAAGGGACTTGACGAACTCATAATGGAAGAAACAAACATTCCTGTAATACGTGTTGAAAATCCGAGAGAGGCGGTAGTTCTTGGTGCAGGTAAAATACTTGATAATCTTGAGAAATACGAACATATGCTTATGAAAACGGAGAAGTACAGGGCAAAGAAGTATAGACCTGAATGAAGAAACTCCTCTTAATTTATTTTCTTCTGGCTATACTTGTCCAGATACGACCAATTAAATTTTTGCTTTCCAGGGCATTCCTGTCAACTGTGTATGTTCCAATTTTGTCCACATATTCCAGAGTAAAGAGTATGCAGGAGGCTGAAAAGAGGGTGATAGAACTGGAGAAAAAACTTGCCAGAATTCAGGTAAGAGAAGGCAGAGTAGATAGCGTATCTAACAGAGATTCTGTTGAAGTGGTAACTCTTGTGGGCTATGAGCCTTTTGGCTTCCCTGGCATTCTGACATATTATCCACCGCTTGGAAAGAGAGGGGACCTTCTGCTCTGGAAGGGGGTTGTTGCGGGCAAGGTAATTTCCATTGAACAGGGGGCTGGTGAGGCTGCCACCGTGTACGGTAATATTTTCAGGTTAGGTGTTGTCGTTGGAGAATACAATGGAATACTTGAAGGAGGCACTCCGCCGGTGGTAAAGTACATTCCAGTTGAATATTCTGTTAGAAAAGGCGATACTGTTTATACTTCTGGTATTGGAGAAAACAGGATAAGAGGAATTCCAGTGGGTGTTGTGACGAAAGTTGAAAAGGATAGGCTGGCACCTTACTTCCACAGGATAGAGGTAAAACCGTTTTTTGATGTACACAGAGCCTATAAACTGATTTTACTTGCCAATGATTGAGATTATAACAGCAATTGTATTGATACTACTTGCTACATTTGAGGCAAGGTTCCCCTCCATAGTAATGCCATCAATGTTCCTCGCGGTATATATTCTGTGGGTTTTAAAGTCCAGAATAAGATTGTCTCACATAATCCTTGTTAGTTTTGTGCTCGGTATTATTCTCGATGCAATTGATACATCTCATGTGTGGCTCTATCCTTTCTTTATGCCATTTTCAGCATGGGTTATAGAGCAGGTTAAACTTAAAATGAATCTAACGCTATCTCTTGTTAGAATGCTTGTTTTCACTATCTTCTCCTTTATTCTTTTATTCCCAATTTTCCTTTACTACAACCTTTCTTTTGTATATGTTTTATTAAAGTCATTTGGTACGGCAATTGTTATTGAAGGGGTCCTTGTTTTACTATGGAGAGGCGAACTAAAGTAGTAGTGTTTTTAACCCTATTCGTTTTTCTACTGTTTGTTTTCAAACTCTTTAAAATTCAGATTATAGACCATGAAAGATACAGAAAACTGTCACGGAGTAATTATCTCAGGGTTATAAAAGTACCTGCAATAAGGGGGGATATTCTTGACAGAAATGGAGAAAAACTTGCTTACTGGAAACCGGTATTTAGAATATCTGTTTTACCGGGTGTTCTAAATAGGAGTAAGTTGAGGAAGCTCTTTAAAATAGCAGGTCTTGACTCTCTTTCCTATGATGTTGACACCTTTTCTTTGAAGAGAACGTACATAACATTGAAAAGAGGTGTTGGGTTTGAAGCAATCAGTAATATTGAGGAAAATATAGACGAATTTCCTGGAGTTGTTATTGATGCTGTTCCTGCAAGATATTACAATGAAGATTATAGTTGTGTTTCGGAAATTCTGGGGTATGTCCAGGAAGCCACAGAGGAGGAACTCAAGAAATATAATCTTGAGGTTGGTGATGTAGTTGGAAGGAGAGGCATAGAAGCAGTTTATGATTCGATTTTGCGGGGAAGGAATGGTAAGAGGTTCTTAGTGGTGGATTCTCGTGGTAATATCGTTGAACGGGATCCAACCCCGCCTATCCCGCCTGTTAAAGGTAAAACTCTCAGGACCACAATTGATGCAAATCTTATGGTATATATTGATTCTCTGTTTATTCCATATCGTAAGGGAGCATGTGTCGTATATAAACCTTCTACTGGAGAGGTACTTGCCCTTTACACAAAACCTTATTTTAACTCAAATACGTTTCTTGCTGATTTTAAGAAACTGCTTAAAGATACATTGCATCCCCTTATAAACAGGGCCATACAGGGTACCTATCCTCCAGGTTCAATTTTCAAACTTATTTCTGCACTGGTGGCTTTGAAGACAAAAAGTGTGAGTGAGAATACTGTTTTTAAGCCGTGTACAGGTAGTTTTACGTATGGCAACAGGACATGGGGGTGCTGGCTAAAAACCGGTCATGGAGCACTTAATCTCCCTCATGCAATAGAGCAGTCCTGTGACGTTTATTTTTATCAACTCGGATTATCCGTTGGATTTAAAAGGTTTCTGGATGTTCTTGATTCTCTGAATGTACCTTTATATACAGGTATTGATATACCTCACGAAAAAAGAGGATTCCTTCCATCCTACGAGTGGTATGTAAAACGACTGGGAAAATATAATGTTACAGAAGGCTATGTCCTGAATCTCGCTATAGGACAGGGGGAAATACTGTTTACTCCCATTTCTCTTGCAGTTCTGACTGGAGAAATTGCTCAGAGAGGATTTGCGATAAGACCATATGTGGTGAAGCCAGATAAACCGGATACCCTTATACTTAATGTGGACAGTAATTTGTTTGGGCCTGTTCTCAAAGGGGCCTACCTTGTCGTAAATGGTGAACATGGGACAGCAAGGGGCATTGCACTTGATAGTATAAAAATTGCAGGGAAAACAGGTAGTGCTGAAAATCCACACGGCAAAAAGACTCATTCCCTTTTTACCGCATTCGTCCCATATAATAACCCTGAATATGTAGTAACTGTAGTTGTTGAAAATGCCGGGCATGGGGGAGAAGTAGCAGCCCCAATTGCTGGAAAAATAATAAGGAGGTTATATCACATAGAATGAAGATGCTAAAAGCCTTATTTGTGCCGTTGCTTATTTCTTTAATAGGTATCGTTGAACTTTCCCGTATTAATAAATCATATTTTGAAAGGCAACTTATTTTTCTTATTATGGCTGTGGTGATATTCCTGATTGTAAGACGAATCAACATGAAAAAGATTATTCACCATTATCTGTTCTTTTATATACCAGGTCTCTTACTACTTATTATGCCTCTTTTTATGGCTCACGGACACGTGAAAAGATGGATAAACCTCGGTGGTTTTTCTTTTCAGCCCTCTGAAGTTGCCAAGATATTTTTTATACTATTTATGGCTTCCTATTTTGATAAGAAAGAAAATAGAACCACGCATGGCTTTATAAAGGGGCTTTTATTATCGGGCCTGTATTTTGCACTCGTATTCATTGAACCTGATTTTGCTACTGCTTCAACCTATATATTCATCTTTGCTGTTGTAAGTTATGTTGTTGGTATTGATTTTAGTGTGTTGCTTTTGTTTGCTCTTGCCCCACTTTCTGCTATATTCTCTTTTTCATGGGTTTTGTATCTTACTCTAATAGTGGTGCTAACGGTTTATCTTTTTCTTATGGAAAAGAGAAGGTTTTTCTTTGCTATTTCCATGTATACCATAGTATTTGCATTCGGGCTTTTTACCCCTTATATATGGAACAGGGTCTTAAAACCGTACCAGAGGCAGAGAGTTATAAGTTTTCTTGACCCTGAAAAACACAGGGATACTTCAGGTTGGCAGGTGTACCAGGGCAAAATTGCCCTTGGGGCAGCTGGATTCTGGGGACGTTTTGGGGAAAGTTTTAACCAGAAGAATTTGAAGTTCCTTCCTGCACCTCATACAGATTTTATTTTCTCGAGTATAGGAGAAGATGTGGGATTCCTTGGACTTTTGATTTTATTTACTCTTTACACATTTTTGCTTTTTTATTTTTATGAGGTTATCAAGAAGTCAAGAAAAGGTTACATAAAAATAAGTGCTGTGGGTACTCTTGCTTTTTTCATTTATCATATAATATTTAATATCGCTTCAAATCTTGGACTCTTTCCTGTGGCTGGTATCCCTCTTGCGTTTCTATCGTATGGTGGTACCCATTTGTTAACAGAATACACCCTTTTGGGAATAGTGGATGGAATGTATGAAAGGGGAGAATAAAGTTTTAGTAATTTTAGGTCAGACTGCTTCTGGAAAGAAAAAAATCGCTGAGGCAATCCTTGAGCGTCATACAGAGGTTATTTTTGTGTCGGCAGATTCGAGAAAAATCTATAAATATATGGATATTGGCACAGATAAACCTCAGGGAAAGTTAAGAGAACACTATACCTTAATAGACATTAAACATCCGTGCGAGCAATATTCTGCAGAGGAGTTCAGGAAAGATGCAGAGAGAGTTATAAAAAGGGCTTATGAAGAAAATAAAATACCTGTGGTGGTGGGAGGTACACCTTTATATCTTCTTGCTCTCTTTGAAGGATTCTTTGAACATGAAAAAGATGAGAATATCAGAAGGATGCTGGATGAGAAACTTGAAAAAGAGGGAGTGGGGGGATTGTATAGAGAACTTATGGAAGTAGACCCTAAAAGAGCAGAAAAGTTAAATCCCAATGATGCTTATAGAATAAAGAGGGCACTTGAGGTGTATTATACGACCGGGATTCCCATGTCGGACCTGATGAAGAAAAGGAAACCACCGCTTTTTTCTCCTCTGTATATTGGAATAAGGTGGGACAGAAAACTCCTGTATGAAAGAATCAATTCTCGAGTAGAAAGAATGATAGAAAATGGACTTTTGGATGAGGTAAAAAAACTCGTTGAAATGGGGATAGATGAAAACTGCCCTGGAATGAAAACTATTGGATATAGAGAGATGCTGGAGTTTATAAAAGGCAACATTACCTTTGAAGAGGCAGTGAGAAAAATAAAAAAGAATACCCGTATTTATGCAAGGAGACAGGAATATTTCTTTAAACATTTTCAGTATGTAAAGTGGTTATTCATTCAAGATTTTGATAATCTATATTATGAAATTGATAAAGTAGTTAATTGGTTTAAAACATCATAGCATTATGAAAAGTGATAATAAGTTTTTAAAATTACTAACTACTTGTCGGGTCTTTTCACTTGCAGGAATCCCAGTTATAGTTTATTTCCTTTATCATGATATTGCTATTTATGGATATAGAGAACTGGCATATCCCCGAATTTTTGCCCTTGGTGTAATGATTCTCACGTTCGTAATAACCCTGTTTATTAAGGAAGATCACTATAATATTCTTAGAAATTTATATATTACTGAGCTTACGTTAATAATGGGTATGAGTACTTTCGTCGTCGTACAACTGATTATAAGGTATAGAGCTCCTTTTGAACATATAAGTGGAGCTGTGCAAGCTCTTATGTCTGCGATTTTTATAATACTACTTTTTGCGCAAACAATACCAGACAAGCTTTTCATTATCTATTCACCTGTCTTCTTAATGTTCCTATTTCTTATCGCAGCAGGAGTTAGTAAAACTGAAGTAAGTCTGACAGCTAATCCAGTGGTTCTGTGCATAGTAAGTATTATACTTGGTAGGATATATTATAAGTTTGAGATTGAAGAGGAAAGAATGAAGACTTTGCTGGCAGAACAAAAAAGTAAACTACAGAGAACAGTTTCTCAGCTTAAAGACACTGTTCAAATGTTGAATCAGGAAATCGAAAGGAGAAAAATCTTAGAAAAACAATTAAAAGAGTTGTCAGTAAAAGATCCTCTTACTGGAGTCTATAACAGGAGGGCTGCAATTGATGCAATAGAAAAAGCTATAGAGAATTTTCAAACAAATAGAGAAATATTTTCTATATGTTTCATAGATCTTGATAATCTCAAGGAAACTAACGATAACTATGGGCATGAGTTTGGTGATAAATTAATAAAAGCTTTTGCTGCGTTACTCGCTGAAAATGTAAGAAAAAATGACAAAGTTTTTCGTGTAGGTGGGGATGAATTTATTGTTCTGTTCTATAACGCAAATGAAGAAGAGGTAAGAAAAATAATAAATAGAATTTCAGACTTAGCCAGAATTAAATCAACTTTTTTGCCGATACCTATCTCTTTTAGTTATGGAATTGCTACTTATAGAAGTGGATACACTCTGGATGAAGTTATTTCAATAGCGGATATGAGAATGTACGAAGAAAAGAAACGAAAAAAGCATAGAAAGTCTATATGATTTTAAGCAACGTGATTTCAAAGGTCAATGTATGCCCAGCAAGTGGATGATTGGCATCTATTACAATAAAATCATCTCCAACCTGTGTTACTTTTACAGGAATAGGATTTATCCCTTCCTGAGAGAGTTTTAAGGTCATACCCTCTGTCACCTCAAGGTCAGGTGGAAGTACATCCTTTGATACCTTAACTATATAATCCTCTCTTTTCTCGCCAAAAGCCCTGTCGGGCTTTACTACGACGACTTTTCTCTCTCCTTCTTCCATACCGATAATGGCTTCTTCAAAGCCGGGAATTACCTCATGCTCTCCGATGGTAAACTCAAAAGGGTCCTGACCAACAGTGGTGTCAAATATAGTCCCATCTTCAAGTTTCCCTATGTACTGAACGACAACCCTATCACCGTTTTTTGCAGTTCTCATAATACCTCCGTATGATGAAATTATAAGGGCATGAATGTAAACAGGGAAATCACATAAAGAGTTGCGCGCATTTAAGTATTATTAGAAGAAGAATAAACCAGATTTCTGCTACAAGGTGACTTTTTATATTTTCGGATACAGTTACCTTTTGCCCGGATTTTTCAAGGAGAATACTTCGGGACATGGAAAGACCTGTCTCAAGACCTATGTAAGGGAATATGAACAGTATTACAAATTTCCATCCGCTTCTCATAAAGAGATAATAGACAGCAATTAAATTGATTATGAGAAAGACAGATGCTATTACTATCTGTATGCCGTCTAATCTAATTTGTGAATGTCCCTCTGAATTGAGCGTTGCATATCCAAAGGTCATTTTCGTGAAATTGCCCAGCGTTACAGCCCAGTAAATCAGAGAGAGGCCTTTTAAAAAACTTGAGCTAATCAGGAAACTTAAATAACTGATAAGTAAACCAAATATGATAGCGAAAAAGAAGATTAGTATTTTTTCTTCATACATCTGAAGAGAAATGGCAAGAGGAAGGCCGAATGCCCTCCTCCTGAGTGTAGATATCTATTTCATCTGAATTTCTACTGTTCTGGAAGTGATGGTTACAATACCGAGGATCGCGGTAATAATATAATCAATAGGGTCTTCGTAGGTTTTAATTTTAACCTCTTTTGCGTTTTGTCCATTAAGCATGGGAGCAGTAGAATTTGGAGTAATAGGAACAAGTCCCCAGAGCGCGTAAAAGACTCTTTTCTTCACAACCCGAGTAGGGGTACTATTAACAGGAGCAAGTTTTATATCGCTTCCTGCCGGTGCCTCCACCTGTACAGTTGCACATCCCACAACTCCTACGGCAAATACTCCTGCCGTGAAGAGTGCTACGATTTTTTTATACATTTAACACCTCCTTTTCTTTTAAAACCCAATTATACAATATTGAGGTAAAGTAATCAAGTAAGAAATACCACAGAAATTACAACGTGATTATAGCATATGGCGGCATGCGTTGTCATTATTGTGCAATTCAACTCTTGACAGTACGTTTGTTATATATTATACTTTACATCATAAAGTAATTTACAGGAGGTAAAAATGGTAAACTTGCTGACATATATACTCGTAAGTATATACGGAGGTATCGGGGGATATACAATAGGTATATCAAGGATGGCAAACAGCGGTGTAAACGATAAACTGGTTGCAGTACATGCCTCAAAGATAAGCAATATACTTCTTCAGGGAGGAAGCGGGTACGCACTTTTCGGGAAAGTTATCATGGGCGGAGCAGGTTATGGTGGAAGCGTAAGAAAGGCAGGAGATTCCATAAGGGTTAAGTATGGTATTGGTGGAGGTTACTTTGAAGTGGGTTATGTACCTATATCCATGAAGTTTATATACCCTGCCATTATGCTCGGCATAGGCGGATATTCTGAACAACTCGTAATAAGTAAGAATGTAAGAAGGTCTGACTGGGATAGTATATGGCAAAATCCTGAGACTGAAACAGAACTCTCACATGGTGGTTTTTCGATTTCTCCATCATTTGCTCTGCTTATAGCCGCAGAGAAAATACCTGTGGGAATATTTATCAAAGCCACCTACAATACAATTTTAAGTAAGAAATGGGAGTTTGAGGATGGAACTTTGCTTTCATCCTATCCGGACTCTCCCATCGGAAGTTTTTCATTAACTTTAACGGTTTTTACAGGAGGTATAAAGAATGGAAAGTAGAGATATACACGAGGCTCTAAAAACCCTTGAGGGAATAAAAGAGTTTTTCAGGGAAAAGACGAAGGAAAATCTCGCCCGAGCAAAGTTACAGTTTCTCGTGTGGGGTTTGTATCAACTGGTTGTGCCGTTTGTAGTTTACTATACGCGAAACTGGCTGTATTTTCTTCTTCTACTACCTGTATTTGCTTTTTTATCATTAATCAGAAGCCCAAAAGTGGTATTATCCTTTATCTACTGGACCTTAACCCTGGTTATTTACGCTATTATAGTAAAGTACGGTAGTATAACTATTTTCTACCTCGTATTTCTGATTACGATTTTTGCAGGTTTCTGGATTTTTTCTCCAAGAGAGAGTTCAAAGGATAAACTGTCAGGCTTTTTCTGGATGAATACGATAGTCTTTGCCCTTCTTTTCCAGATGGCTATTTTCCATGTTAGAGCCTATCCACTTCTTTACTTTTCATGGCCCGCTATAATTGTCTTTGCTCTCGGTTCAATTGGCGTGCTTGGTGAAATATCCCTTCTCTATATGTCCATTATAGCAAATATCGTAGGTGCCGTGTATTTTGCTTATGCCCCTTCAGAATACAGGATTTTTACAATGGCATTGTACGGGACGATTTATATATTGTATTTTCTTTACTTAACAGTTAAACTGAAGAAAAACTATGGATAGTCTAATACACGAACCTGTGAGGCTCAAAGCAATGCTGGCTCTACTGAGTGAAGGGGAGGTCTCCTTCAGCAGGCTTCTTAAGATTGTCGGAACTACGGAAGGTAATCTGTCGAGGCATATGAGAAAACTCGAGGATGCGGGATATGTTGAGGTAAAAAAGTTTTTTGAGGGAAGGAGACCAAAGACTACTTACAGGCTGACTCAAAAGGGTGAAAAAGCTCTCAAAGAGTACATAGAAACCCTTGAAAATATTATAAAAGAGGTGAGGGAGAGCGGGGAATTTTAACCCCGCTCTCTGTGTCTTATTTTTGTACGTCTAATAGTTTGATTTGCAATGAGTTATACTATAGAAGACTGTATGTTCATTTTTTCGACACATTTGCATAAAATAAATTCAAGATTGCCAGTGTAATTTCTTAACATTTAGTTATGGCACAATAATTGCTATATTAAAAACGATGAGGCGCCTTATCTTTGTTGTTGTGTTCGCCTTCTTCTCTCATTTGTATTCATACAAAATTTTATTTGACTACACGAAGGATGAAACCGCCGGAAATGCAGACTGGGTTATTGACAGGGATTTCCCTTTTCCACAACCTCTGAATCCTTCATCCGAAAGCGATTGGGACGGAGGTATTTCAGCATTTGGAGTGGCCATAGTCAATGACCTGCATGATACTGTTTTTACATTGCATGATTACCCGATAACTTATAATGATTCCACCAATCCATACGACCTCTCGAATTTCGATGTTTTCATAATACCTGAGCCTCAGAACCCTTTTACTCAGCGTGAGAAGGATGCCATAAGGGAATTTGTCGAAAACGGAGGGGGGCTTTTCCTTATTTCCGACCATAATAATTCGGACAGAAATCATTCTGGATGGGATTCTCCCCGTGTTTTAAATGACCTTGGGGCAGAGAATATTTTCGGAATGCATTTTAACATCACAGGTGAGAGTAATAACAATTTTACCTATGTTTCACATAATATAACCGATTTTGCTCCTGTAACCGATGGATCCTATGGCAGAGTGAGTGCACTTTCTTATCACGGCGGGACATCCATTACTCTGCGAAGTGATTTAAATCCGAATGTAAAGGGTATTGTATTTAAGAATTCTGACAATACAGGTTGCATGTTCGCTGTATCATCATATGGAAAGGGCAGGGTGGCGGGTATTGGGGATTCCAGTCCTCTGGATGATGGTACAGGAGACCCCTATGACAGGTTATATGATAACTGGAATGAGGAGGCATCTCACAAAAGTCTGTTTCTTAATACAATTGCATGGCTTGAGAAAAGGGGAAATGGCGCTGTAGAGTGGAATTTTACTCTTGATGGCGTAATAGATAGTTTTGCAACACAGTTATCTCGTAATGGTGAATTTTCAATGTTTTCTGCATGTGCGGATACACTCTTATATTTGGCACTTCAGTTTCCTCAAGAGGTAGGGGGTAGAATATACATGCTGTTTTCCCGTGATACTACCCGTGGATCTGTGTCAGTGCCATGGGGAAGGGATGGAGATATAGGGTCTTTTGACTTTTACGCTGTTTATTCTAAGGCAACACACTCTGTAATATTCAGAGACTCAAGGGGTATTGAGGTGGATTTACCCATAACTTATGCTACAAGTGATAGCGTTCTGGAGGTGGTAATACCTCGCAGTATCATAGGAGGCAATCTATTTATATTTGGTGGGCTTTTCTCACCGCTGCAATACAGGCTGCTCTATTATTTACCAGAAGGAGAAAACTCAAATGGCCTACCCCGGTATTCTTATTTAGAGGTGTATGATAGTGCTGCGTATATTGCTCCGCTTAAACCCCCTATTATTTCTCAGGGTTTTGTTGAAAGTGAGGCTTATACTGGCACAAATATCACACTGTCTTCAATAATATATGACAACAAGGAAGTAACCGCTGCAAGGCTTTATTATAAACGTTCCTCTTCTGGCAATTTTGTCCCTACAACTTATGATAGTGTGAAAGATTCGCGGTATTATTTTACCATTCCCCCGCAGGAGACTCCTGGAGATATTGTATACTACTTTGAAGCAGTGGACAACGACGGGAATGTATCAAGGAGCATTTATTATAATTTATCGGTAATCAGAAATCCATACTCTGTTTACTTTGAAAATGATACGCTTGTCAACAAACTGGTTGAGTTTATAAATGGAGCAAATTCATCTCTGGATATCTGCATGTATGAGGTTTTTAATCAGGATGTTGTGGATGCACTTGTACAGGCTCATTCAAGAGGGGTTCGGATTCGTGTTATAACAGATTCTACCTATTATAATAGGGATGGTATTTTCTCACTCATAAACGCCGGGATACCCGTAATCCACGAAGGAGTGGGGCAGAACAGTACCAATCATATAATGCATAACAAAATAGTGATAAGGGACTTTTTTGATTCCGATACCACAAATGATTATATATGGACAGGAAGCTTTAATGCCTCGGATGAATTGCATGTTGACAATGTAATCACTATTCAGAGTCACGCACTCAGTAACCTGTTCGAGAGAGAATTTAATCAGATGTGGGGTGCCAATACAGAAGAGCCGGATACACAAAATGCCAGAACAGGTAGAAGGAAAAGTGATGTTCTTTCAGTGCATGGAGTAAAATTAGGTGAAGATTCGGTTTATATTTACTTTTCCCCGCAGGATTCGGCAATTCAAAACATTATCCGTCTTGTAAACTCTGCACATTCCTCAATAATGTATCTTATTTTCAGCTTTACCCGTTCTGATTTAAAGGATGCTCTTATAGGGGCACATGAGAGGGGAGTTGATATAAGGGGTGTGCATGAGGACAATACCAGGGACGATGATAGGCTCAATACGGTCTTCACAGCCTTGAAAAATGCGGGAGTGGATGTATACTGGGCGGAGGTCCCGCATGGGTATACCTTCCTCCATGACAAAGTAATGATAGTGGATTCCCTGTATGTTATAACAGGTTCCATGAACTGGACCCAGAGTGCCAATGATGATAATGATGAGAACATAGTTATTATAAAGAGCAGAGAATTGGCAGGCATTTACCTTAAGAAATTCTGGGAGGTTTATAACTATTCAAGGCTTCCACATATAGATACTTATAAGCATTGCGCTGCTTTACATACCTTTATCACCAAAACCGGAAAACTTATTTTGATGCCACAAGACCTATTTGGTAAGGAAAAAATAAATATCTATGACCTTGAGGGGAGGCTGGTCAAAGGTTGCAGCAACAGGGTAGATATTTTGGATGTAATTAAAAATCTATCTTCTGGGATATACATAGTTAAAAGCAAAAAGCACCAGAAACCGCATAGAATCATAATAGTTAAATAATTCCCATCTATAGAGTGAAGAGTGATTCTATCATGGTGCTCAGTTATCCACTAATATCACAATATTTGCATATTTATTTTGATTGAAATGCCCAAAGTTGAATGTATTCATGTTTTCATGTATAATTTGCAATATGTGTTTTTGGGCATTCTATAAAATTGGGAGGGACAAATGGCTGGAAAGGTTCTTATTGTGGGAGGGGGAATTGCCGGCACACAGGCAGCCCTCCAGCTCGCAGAGTATGGTCTTAAAGTAACACTTCTTGATAAGGATTTTGCCATTGGTGGGACCATGAGCAAACTTGACAAAACGTTTCCCACCAACGATTGTTCCATGTGCATCCTATCTCCTAAACTTGTTGAGGCAGGCAGACATAAAAATATTCAACTTTTGACCTATGCTGAGGTTAAGGGCGTCAAAAAGGAAAATGGAAGTCTAAAGGTAAAAATTCTTAAGAAAGCGAGATACGTGGATGCTGACAAATGTAAGGGATGTGGCGACTGTTCCGAAGCGTGTACGGTTCTTTTACCTGATTACTATAATGAGAATCTATGCGAGAGAACAGCAATTTTCAGATTGTACGACCAGGCAGTGCCCTCGATTTTTGGAATAACTAAGACTGCCGAATCGCCTTGTCGTGCAGCATGTCCCATTCATGTGAATGCGCACGGATATATTGCCCTTATACGTAATAAAAAATACAAAGAAGCACTGGAACTTGTAAGGGAAAAGAACCCGTTTCCTCTTATAACAGGGCGTATCTGTACACATCCATGTGAGGATAACTGTACAAGAGGTAGATTTGATGCACCGGTTGCAATTGACCTTTTAAAACGCTTTGTCGCGGATCTGGAACTCAATGAAAAAGGAGAAATACCCGTACCTGAAATAGAACCTGATAAGGATAAAAGGGTAGCCATTGTGGGCGCCGGTCCTGCAGGACTTATGTGTGCCTATAAACTGAGAAAGAAAGGGTATAAGGTTACTGTATACGAAAGACACGAAAGACCCGGTGGGATGCTCTATGTGGGGATCCCTTCTTACAGACTTCCAAGAGATATACTCTTCCGTGAGCTTGCAATTTTAGAGAAGATGGGAGTGGAGTTTAAATATGGAGTTGAAATTGGAAAGGATACAAGTTTTAAAGACCTCTATACAGAGTATGATGCTGTTTTTGTTGGTGTTGGGGCTCACAGGTCAAAGAGGTTAAATGTAAAGGGGAAAGACCTTGAAGGGGTTCTTGGAGCAGTAGAATTCCTTAAAACTGTGAATCTTGGAGGCAGGGTTGAGATAGGTGACAGGGTTGCTGTTATAGGTGGTGGTAATGCTGCCATGGATGCTGCAAGGGTTGCAAGGAGACTCGGCAAAGATGTGACCATACTTTACAGAAGAACGAAGAAGGAGATGCCGGCGAACAAGGAGGAGATACTTGAGGCAGAAGAAGAAGGAATAAAATTTGTATTTCTCGTTAATCCTGTGGAATATATTGGCAATGGAAAGGTTGAAAAGGTAAAACTCATCAGAATGAGACTTGGAGAACCCGATGAGTCTGGAAGAAGAAGACCTGTACCCATTGAAGGTAGCGAGTTTGTAATGGAGTTTGACACTGTCATAGAAGCAGTGAGTCAGAAACCGGAGCTTGACCCATTTGAGGATCTGGAAAAAACCGATTGGGGAACAGTGAAGGTGGACCCTCTGACACTCAGAACAAACATTGAAAATGTTTTTGCCGGTGGTGATTGTGTTACAGGACCACTTACATTTATAGATGCCATGTACCACGGTAAAGAAGCTGCAGAATCCATAATACGGATGTTTGAAGGAAAAGACCTCAGAGAGAACAGGGAAGAGGGCTCTAAAAAGGTGAAGGTGGACTATGATTTCAGTAAAGAAGAGCCTCTTGAAAGGAGACGCCCGGCACATCTTGAAGCTTCTCGCCGAATAAAACATTTTGATGAGGTGGTAAAGGGCTTTTCTGAAGAGGATGCCCTTTATGAGTCTTCACGGTGTTTAAACTGTGTGGGATGTTCTGAATGTATGGAGTGTATAAAGGCATGTGAGCCTGGTGCCATTTTCCATGACATGGAGGATGAGATTATAGAGGAAGAATACGATGCAGTTATTGTTGCTCCCGGTTTTGACGAGTTTGAACCTGAGGTAAAGAGTGAATACGGTTATGGCAGATTTAAAAACGTAATAACAAGTATTCAGTTTGAGAGGATACTTTCTGCATCAGGTCCTACTAAGGGTGAAATAACACGTCCGGGAGATGGGAAACATGCGGAAAAGATTGCGTTTTTGCAGTGCGTTGGCTCAAGGGATATAAAGATAAGCCATGACTACTGCTCGTCTGTTTGCTGTATGTATGCCATTAAGGAGGCAGTAATTGCGAAGGAACATGACAAGAGCGTTGAGCCACATATATTCTTCATGGACATGAGGACCTATGGCAAGGACTTTGAGAAATATTACGAAAGAGCGAAAAATGTTGTTGGAGTTAAGTTTCATCGAGCAAGAGTGGCAAAGGTGGAAGAGACCGAAGATGGTGACCTTCTTGTTTATTATGAGGATGATGATGGCGTGTTGCGCCATGAAAAATTTGATATGGTTGTACTCTCTGTGGGAATGGAGCCGCCACGGGATTCAAAAGAACTCTCAGAGATATTTAATATTGGTTTAAATGAGTTTGGCTTTGCTGAAAGGAATACTTTTGACCCGCTTGTAACACGTACAAAGGGGGTATATGTGGCAGGTGCTTTCTCCACACCAAAGGATATTCCTGAAACTGTGGCAGAGGCCCTGGGGGCAGCAGGGTATGTAATGGAACTTCTCAAGGATAAGCGGGAGATAGAAGAGGAGGAAAAGGTTGCGGAAAAGGTTGTAATAAGTGAAGAACCAAGGGTAGGAGTTTTTGTGTGTCACTGCGGAAGAAATATTGGAGGATACATTGATGTACATGAGGTTGTTGAATATGTAAAGACGCTTGATAACGTTGTATATGCTGAGGAGAACCTTTACACCTGCTCTCAGGATACACAGGAAAGGATGAAAGAGGCTATAAAAAAATATAACCTGAACAGGGTTGTTGTTGCATCCTGTACACCGAGAACTCATGAGCCCCTTTTCCGTAAAACAATAGAGGAAGCAGGTATAAATAAGTATCTCTTTGAAATGTCCAACATCAGAGACCAGGACTCATGGGTACATATGCAGACGAGAAAGGAAGCCACAGAAAAAGCAAAAGATCTTATAAGGATGGCTGTATGGAAGGTTATAAGGAAACAGCCTTTGAAAGAGCAGAAAATTCCTGTTAATTCCAATGCACTTGTAATTGGTGGAGGCATTGCAGGGCTTGTTGCTGCAAAATCCCTCTCAGAGATGGGGCACAGGGTTTACATCCTGGAGAGGAGTAATACTCTCGGTGGAAATGCAAGGAAAATTAAAGAAGGTGTATTCGGAGAGGATGTTGCAGGATACCTTGAGAAACTTATCAGCGACGTTGAAAAAGACGAGAATATTGAAATTATAAAGGGAGCAGAGATTGAAAAGGTAGAGGGTTTTGTCGGAAATTATTATACCTATATAAAGGGAAAAGAAAAACCCATACAGCATGGCGGTGTGATAATAGCCACTGGAGCAAAAGAGTATGAGCCAGAGGAGTACCTGTACAAAAGTGACGACAGGGTAATCACGCAGAAAGAGCTGGAAGATATAATAGAAAAGGGTATAGATGGTGAAAAGACGTTTGTGATGATTCAATGCGTTGGCTCAAGAAATGATGAACATCCTTACTGCTCAAGAACCTGTTGTTCTCATGCGCTGCATAATGCCATAAAACTTAAAGATATGGGGCACGAAGTAATTGTGCTTTACAGGGATATAAGAACCTATGGCTTTAGAGAGTCTCTTTACACTGAGGCAAGGAGAAAGGGCGTTATATTCGTGCGGTTTGAAAAGGGTAATGAGCCAGTCGTAAAGAATGAAAACGGTAACCTCCAGGTATATGTAGATGACCCGTTACTTAAAAAGAAACTGAGAATATCTCCAGACTATGTCGTGCTCTCGGTTGGAATAGTACCTGATGTAGAGAATAATGAAAAACTGGCAAAGTTCTATAAGGTACCACTCAATGAGGATGGATTCTTCCTTGAAGCACACATGAAATTAAGGCCGGTTGATTTTGCAACTGAAGGGGTGTTCCTCTGTGGACTCGCTCACGCTCCTAAATTCATTGATGAGAGTATTGTTCAGGCGAAAGCTGCTGCAGCGAGATGTGCAACACTTCTTTCTCTTCCATACATAACCACCCAGGGAGAGGTGGCAAATGTAGATGAAAGAAAGTGTATTGGATGCGGTCTCTGTGTGGATGTGTGTCCGTATGCTGCAATTACAATGAAGGAGAAGAAGGTGTTTGGTGAAATGAAACTCGTTGCAGAGGTAAACCCTGTTCTGTGTAAGGGGTGTGGAGCATGTACAGCGAGTTGCAGGCCCGGGGCAATAGACCTCCTTGGTTATTCCAACAGTGAAGTATTAAGCAGTGAGTTTGCTCTCTTTGTTGAGGATAGAAGATGGGATAAAGAAAAAGAAAAAATTCTGGAACTTCTGGAGGCATGATGGAAAAGGAGAATGTGAAGATACTTACTTTTCTGTGCAACTGGTGTTCCTATGCAGGGGCAGACCTTGCAGGAACATCAAGGCTTCAGTATCCACCTAATATCAGGGTTATAAGGGTTCCCTGTTCAGGACGTGTCAATCCACAGTTTCTTGTCAAAGCTCTAAAAGATGGTGCTGATGGTGTATGGGTCTCTGGATGTCATCCCGGGGACTGTCATTACCAGACCGGTAATTACTTTGCAAGAAGAAGATTCTACATAATGAAAGAGCTCATGGAATTCGTTGGTGTGGAACCAGAGCGTATTAACTTCTCATGGGTATCTGCATCGGAAGGTAAAAAATTCCAGGAGGTTGCCACAGAGGTTACAGAAAGGGTTAAAAAGGTAGCAGATAAGAAGAGTCCTCTTTACAAGGAGATATAGTATGAGAAAGGAAGATGTTTTTGTAAAGCTCAAAGATATGCTTGAGAGGGGAGAGATTAAAGGGGTGTTAGGTTTTGTGAAAACAAATGACCCTGCAAAGAAAAAGATATACTATACAGAAAATCCGGAAGAGGTGAATATCTTTGAGATAACTCCTTTTAATACGCTGAATCCGGTGACCTTCTTGCTGAGGTTAAAGAGAGACAATGGTAAAATAGCGTGTTTTTTGAGAGATTGTGAGGAGCGGGCTTTAAACGTTCTTGTATCGGAAGGGAAAATAGCAAAAGACAGTGTATATGTGATTCATGTACCATGCAGGGGTGCTCTGGATACACTTAAACTAAAGGCTGCGTATGGAGGCGACATAACTTCCCTTGATGTTCAGGATGATAAAGTGGTGGTCGATGGTTCGTCCGGTAGAAGGGAATTTGCCTTTAGAGATTTCCTTCCTGCAGGGTGTAAAAACTGTGAGGAATACAGTTCTCATGCAGACGTTATAGTAGATGGAGATAATACCAGAATACACGAAGATTACAGGGATATAAAAGGTTTTGATACAAAGACACCAGAGGAAAAGTGGGAGTATTTTCGCAAAGAGTTTGAGAGATGTACCCGTTGTTATGCATGCAGAGAGTCCTGTCCCATGTGTTATTGCGAACAATGCTTTGTGGACTCCTATGACCCTCTGTGGGTGGAGCCAGGGCTTTCAATCAGTGATATAATGGGATACCATCTTATAAAAATGTACCACATGGCAGGAAGATGCACAAATTGTGGCGCATGTGAGAGAGCTTGTCCAGAAAACATTCCTCTTTCTCTTCTTACCACAATGATTTCCGAGAGATTGAAGAGAGACTTTAACTATATAAGCGGCTTGAAGTCAGACCAGAAAGTATTTCTTGGAGAATTCCATTATGAAGACAGGGAGGAGTTTATAAGATGAAAAGAATGACATTTACGGAACTCGTTGATGGGCTTTCTTCCTGGGGGGATGTATTTGTAAGGACGAAAAAGGGATTTGAGAAAGATGGGAATCTTCATAAAGCAAAGAGCAAAAACAGTCCCAAAGAATTTTTATTGCCGCGTGAGGAGATGCTTTTTGTTGCCTATGGAAGTGGAGATGATATGAGGGTAATGGAAGCCAATCCTTCAAAGAAGAGAGTTGTTGTGGGAGCATTGCCGTGTGATATGCATGGATTGAATGTTACAGAAAAGAACTTTCTGAGTGAGCCGAAAGACCCGTACTTTGCAAAAAGGAAGGACAATACTGTTTTTGTTACAGAACTCTGTCAGTATGCCACCTCAACCTGTTTTTGCAGGTCCTTTGGAATAGGTCCCTCTTCTAAAATGGGAGACATAGTGTACTTTATGCTGGATGATGAGAATATTATTGCAGAGCCACTCACGGATAGAGGCAGGGAACTTTTATCATGGAATAAGTATGAAGATGCAAAGGATGAAGATATAAGGATAATGGAGGAAAAACTCGCTGAGGCGGAGAATATCTCGCAGGACCTTTCTCTTTCCATTGACCATAAAAAACAGCGCGAGGTTTATGGAAGCGAAGTATTTAAAGAGGCAGTTTTCCACTGTCTGAACTGTGGAGCATGTACCTTTGTATGTCCTACCTGTTATTGCTTTGATATAAGGGATATAAAGAGAAAGGATTTCGTGATAAGAGAGCGTATGTGGGATTCCTGTATGTACTTTATTTATTCCCTTGAGGCATCCGGACACAATCCCCGAAAGGAGAGGTTTAAAAGGGCTCAGAATAGAGTAATGCACAAATTCTTTTACCAGCCGCTTCAGTATGGAGTATACGGATGCACGGGGTGTGGCAGGTGTATAGATGTCTGTCCTGCAGGATATGACATAAGAGAAACAGTTTTAAAAGTTCAGAATTATCTGGAGGTGAAAAATGGCTGAGTTCATAAATCCCTATTACCCTAAAAAAGCGAGGATAGAAAGAACCTATTTTGAATCACAGGATAGAAGCCTCAAGACTTTTGATATAAAGCCTGTAGAGTGTGATGTACCCTCATTTATTCCAGGACAGTTCTGTGAGATTTCGCTTCTTGGATACGGAGAAAGTCCTTTTGGTATAGCCACATCTCCAACAGAGAAGGAGTTTTTAAGATTTACGGTGAACAAAACAGGGTTCGTTACCTCTAAACTCCATGAACTTCCTGATGGCAGCATTGTGGGAGTGCGAGGTCCTCTTGGTAACGGGTACCCTGTAGAAAAATTCAAGGGTCATAATGTGGTGATAGTGGGTGGAGGGTTTGCGTTTACTACTCTGAGATCTCTGCTTGTATTTATGCTGCATCACAGAGACGATTTTAAAGATATAACTGTTCTCTATGGAGCAAGGACTCCAGACCTCTTTTTGTACAAAGAGGAACTTGCAGAATGGGAAAAAAGAGACGATTTAAATCTTGTTCTGACAATTGATAAACCTTATGAAGGATGGACAAAAAAGGTTGGTCTTGTGCCTCCTGTTTTAGAGGAGATGGCACCCTCTCCAAAAGATGCCTATGCTGTGGTATGCGGTCCTCCTATAATGATAAGATTTACACTGCCTGTCCTGTTTAAGCTTGGTTTTTCTCCTTCAAATATTTACACCTCTTTAGAAAAGAGGATGAAGTGTGGCATAGGGAAATGCGGCAGGTGCAATGTCGGAGACAAATACATATGCAAAGACGGCCCGGTCTTTTCTTTTGAAGAATTAAATAACCTACCGGAGGACCTGTAATGGCTACAAAAAACGCTGTTGTTGTCGGTTCCGGGATTGCCGGTCTGAATACGGCTTTTTCTCTTGTTGAAAAAGGATATACGGTTAAAGTTATAGAAAAGAAGCCATATATTGGTGGAAAACTGCGGCAACTTGACTGGCAGTTTCCCAATGACGCCTGCGGTATGTGCCAGATGTATCCACTTTATGACCCGTCATTTTGTGATACCTGTATCAGGAGGGGAGTGGCTAAAGACGGCATTGAATTCCTCACGCTCTCAGAGGTTACTGGTATTGAGGGGGAAAAGGGAAACTTTAAGGTGAAAGTTATCAAAAAGCACAGGGGAGTTAACGAGAATTGCACCGCCTGTGCTAAATGTGAGGAGGTCTGTCCGGAGTACAGATTTTCTGATTTTAATTACATAAAGACAAAAGCCATCTACAAAGATTACCCACGCAATTTCCCCAATCTTTACACCATTGATTTTGAGGCATGTACAAAGTGCGGTAAGTGTGTGGAGGTCTGTCCGGAGGATGCTATAGAACTTGAAGGGAAGGATGAGGAGTTAATAATAGAGGCAGACTATGTGTTCTTCGCCCCGGGTATTAAAGAGAGAGACCTTTCTTACCTTAAGGAGTTTGGCTATGGCATTTACCCCAACGTCATAAATTCCACTCAGTTTGAAAGGCTTATATCAGGTAATCATCCAAATAAAGGTGAGTTGAAAAGGCCTTCTGACGGTAAAAAGCCGAAAAAAATCGCCTTTATACAGTGCATGGGCTCCCGTGACAGGCAAAATCCTGACTGCTCTTCTATTTGCTGTATGTTTGCCCTGAAAGAAGTAAGACTCTTAAGGGAATATCATGAGGATATAGAGCCATGGGTTTTCTACATGGATATGAGAGCATATACCAAAGGAGGGTACAGGTATTTTAAAACAACGGATGCGCACTTTGTAAATGCAAGACCTGCAAAGGTGGAAGAAGATGAGAACGGGAACCTATTACTGTACTTTGAGGAAAATGGAAAATTCAGAAAGGAGGAATTTGACCTTGTAGTGCTTTCTGTTGGTACTTCGGTTGACATACCTCAATTTGAACAAAAAGACGGCATATATTTACTTTATGACACCCCGCTTGAAATAAGGAAGAGCATAATAAGTTCATATGCTGCGACATTTGAGGCTGAAGTTCTTGAAAAAGATGAAAAGGAGTACACCTTTCCTCTTAAGGATGAGTACAGCATTGCTGTTGTGGATACCACAGGAAAGGTTGAAAAGGTGCAGAATCTAAAGGTAATTGAAATCCCGCCTCTTCGTAAAAATGAGGATGTAGTAACGCTCCTTGGCAAACTTGCAGAGGAGTCTGTGGACCTCTTTGTTTTAGTGGTGGATGACAGGTTTATGGCGGAAAGGCTTCTTGCAGGCAGGATAAATCCCCTTACATACGAGATTATAGATGCAATGCGTGAAAGTGATGTTAAATTTGCGACAGAACGTGCTTATTTAAAATTAAAATACAGAGTCCCTGTAAAAGGTAAAGCCAGAAAACCACAGAAGGAGGTGCTCGTTATTGGTGCAGGTCCCGCTGGTCTTTCTGTAGCATCATCGCTTGCCCGGCGTGGTGTAAGGGTTCATGTGGTTGAAAAGAAAGAGAATATGGGGGGCGAGGGAATTCATATAAAGCGGGATATGGATGGAAAAGATGAGACTCTCCTTGAGGAACTTGTAAAAGAGGTCACGGATTTGAGGGTTCCTGTGTACACAAATAGTGTGGTAAAAAACATACGGGGGATACCGGGAGATTATGTGGTTGAGATTCAGAAAGGAAATGAAAATGAGTTTGTTAATGTCTCTGCAATTGTCCTTGCCACAGGTGCCTCTCCGTATGCTCCTTCTGAATACCTGTATGGAAAAAATGAAAAAGTACTCACTCAGAGGGAGTTTGAGGAAAGGGAAATTGACGTAAAAAATCTCAATACGATTGTTATGATACAGTGCGTGGGTTCACGGAACGAGGAGTATCCGGTTTGTTCTGTCGTATGTTGCAGAGATGCCATAAAGAATGCTCTGTACATTAAGGAAAAGAACCCGGATGCCGAAGTTTATGTCCTGTACAGGGACATGATGACCTATGGAACGAGTGAGAAATATTACAGGGAGGCGAGAAGAAAAGGGGTCATATTCGTGCGTTACGCAGAGGAGAATCCACCAGTTGTTACTGAAGAGGGTGGAGAATTACGCGTAAAAGTACATGATAAAATATTTGATATGGACCTATCCATAGTACCGGACCTTGTCCTCTTATCTACAGGGATGAGACCACATGAAGGAAATTATGAACTTTCAAAGATGCTGGGCATTAGCCTTGATACAGATGGGTATTTTAACACCCTGAACATAAAGTTCAATCCCATACAGACGAAAAATGCAGGTGTTTTTATTGCTGGAACAGCCCTTTCACCAATGACGATGGATGAAGCGGTACTCTCAGGAAAGGCTGCTGCGTCCAAGGTCCTTGATTTTCTTAACAACTTTGGGGTAAACCAGAGGTACAGAACGAGCGCTGTAAGAGAGAGGGTTTGTGCAGGTTGTGCCCTCTGTGTTGAGGTATGTCCTTTTGAGGCAAGGTTCATTGAAGAGGATGAGAAGGTTGCAAAAGTAATTTATGATATATGCCAGGCATGTGGTCTCTGTGTGGCTGCATGCCCATCAGGGTCTGCATTCCTTCTGGGAGAGGAAACAAAGGGTATTATGCATGCCCTTTCAAGGATTTAGGAGGGAACAATGAGTGAAGTAATAGATGTGAGTAAACTGGACCGTAATTTTAAATACCAGGTAATAAACGAGCCTGGTGGAGAGGGACTTTTATCCTGTTTTGCGTGTGGAACCTGTGCTGCCTCCTGCCCTGTAAGAGAGGTTGATGAAAGATTTAACCCGAGGAAACTCATCAGAATGGTGATTCTTGGTATGAAGGATGAGGTACTTCAGAACGAGTTTATTTATCTTTGTTCTGGTTGCTATCTGTGTCAGGAAAGATGTCCTCAGGATGTCGGTATAACTGAACTCATGACCGCTCTCAGAAATATAGCAGTAAAAGAAGGCTATCTCCATCCGTCCTTTAAAGCACAGCTGGAGTTTGTGTATGGTCTTGGCAGATTATACGAGCTTACTGAATTTGATAATAAAAAGAGGGCTAAAAATGGATTGCCAGAGCTTACCCCTGTTGTTGATGAAGTTAAAACCCTGTTAAAAGAAGCAGGACTTTCAAAGTTTGTGGAGGTGGAAGAATGAAATATGCACTCTTTTTAGGCTGTACCATTCCGGTAAGGGGCCAGAATTATGAAATGTCAGCAAGGAGGATAGCAAAGGAGCTGGATATAGAGTTTGAGGATATAAAGGAGTTCTCCTGCTGTGGTTTCCCGGTTCGCTCCATTGATAAAGAAGCTCAGCTCTTAATAAGTGCCAGGAATCTTGCAATAGCCGAGGAGAGGGGGCTTGATATAATCACGCTCTGTAACGCATGTACCATTACGCTTCAGGAAGCCAAACTCGAACTTGACCATGACCCAGAACTTAAAAAGAGAATAAATGAGAAGTTAAAGAAAGTTGGAAAGGAATATAAAGGGACAGCAAAGGTCAAACACTTTGCAAGGTTCCTTTATGAGGAATACACTGTGGATAAAATCAAAGAGAAAATCAAAAAGCCCCTTAAAAACATAAAGGCTGCTGCTCATTATGGGTGTCACTTTATAAGACCAACAGAGGTATATAAGGATTTTGATGACCCCGAGCATCCAAAGAGCCTTGATGAACTTATAGAGGCAACAGGAGCCGAGTCTCCTGACTATCCGGACAAACAGAGGTGTTGTGGTGGTGGAATCCTTGGAATAAAGGAAGAGGATGCCCTATCCATGACCAAAAATAAACTGGATGATGTAAAAAGTGTTGGCGCTGATTGTATGATTTCTATATGTCCCTTCTGCTCAATCATGTATGATGGGAACCAGAAGAAAATAGAAAAGACCTACGAGACAGAGTACAAAATACCCGTTCTGTATTACCCCCAGCTTCTTGGTCTTGCCATGGGAATCCCCGCTGATGAACTGGGATTTAAAATGAACAGAGTAAAGACCAAGAATTTTCTTGCAAAGGTAGAAGGTCAGGATGAAGCCTGAGGATATAGAACGTATCCTTGAGATTGAGAAAGAACAGAAACTCATAAACAAGGGACTTGTTAAATTCAGAAAGAAGGCAGGAGAAAAAGCAAAGGCATTTTTAGATTTTCATAGAATTTCTCAATCAAAGGGAGCCCTTTCAAACAGGTTCAGGGAGCTTATAAGGCTTGCCATAGTTACAGAAGAGGGGTGTTATCCCTGTATATTAAAGCATCTCAGGCTTGCTTTTGCCGAAGGTGCAACAGAGGAAGAGGTGATAGATGCCATGGTTGTTCTCCTCTCCATGAGGGGAGGAATGGTTTATGAATATATAGGCTTTGTAATGGAAGCAATGGAATATTTAAAACAAAAGGAGGTGCAGGATGGACGCAAATAAAACCCTTGATACAAGAGGGATGGCATGCCCCATGCCAATAATAAAAACCAAAAAAGCCATGGATGAACTTGAGGCAGGGCAGGTCCTGCTGGTGATAGCAGATGACCCGGGTGCCAAGGAGGATTTTCCGGCATGGTGTGAGCAAACTGGTAATAAACTGGTGAAGATGGAAGAAAAAGATGATGATATCTACATTTACATAGAAAAGGGGGTGTAACATGGCTGAAAAGAAAAAACTCTTCATAATGGCAACCCATGGACCGGAGAATCCTGAACTTGCGACCATACCCTTTGTGATGGGTAATGCTGCCCTTGCAGCGGGGATAGAGGTTGTAATGGGATTTCAGGGAAACGGTGTGATGCTTGTGCGGAAAGGCTGTCCGGAGCACGTGTTTGCTGCAAACTTTCCACCTCTGCAGGAACTCATGAATGCATTCGTGGAAATGGGGGGCAGGTTGCTTGTATGTGGACCCTGTGTGAAATCAAGAAAAATAGAGGATAAGGATTTCATTGAATCTGCTACAGTGGTAAATGCACCCACATTTATTAATGAGATTATGACAGCCACACAATCGCTGGTGTATTAAAATGGCTGATGAAAAGAAGAAAAAGAAAATAGCCATAGTGGTATCAGAGAATAGCCTTGATAAGGCTATGATGCCAATGATACTTGCAACAAGTGGAATAGCCCTTGATGCTGAAGTCCATGTGTTCTTCACCTTCTGGGGACTCATGCTGCTTAAGAAAAATTACAAACCCAAACTAAAGGGTATGATGAAACCCTTTACTGGCATGATGATAAAGAAGATGAAAGAGCAGAATGTGGCAACATTTCAGGAACTCAGGGAGCAATGCGTTGAACTTGGAGCAAAGTTCTATGCGTGTTCTACTTCAATGGCAATGATGGGAGTAAAGGAAGAGGACCTTATAGATGGAGTAGAAATTGCCGGGGCTACCAAATTCCTCAAACTCGCTATGGATGCAGATGTAACGATGTTTATTTAGGAGGCAAGGTTATGAAATTAAAATTTTTGGTGAGAACAGGTCCATATTCATATCAGAATATAGATACGGTTTATCACCTTGCCAAAAGGGCAGTAAATAGGGGACATGAGGTGTTTATATTCCTCTATGAGGACGGAACTTTGAATGCCCAGGCAAATATAAGGTCTTTAGAAGAGCGGAATATTGCAGAGAGAGTAAAGGAACTTGTTGATATGGGAGTAAAAATAGGGCTCTGTGGTACCTGTGCCAAATTCAGGGGACAGAACAAGAAAGAGGTGGTAGAAGGAGTGAAGTTCGGAGGACTTGCACTTTTAGTCAGAGAAATGCCGGATTGCGATAGATTTATAGTCTTCGGATATTAGGAGGCAAAAATGAGAAAGGTCATAGTACTTGTTAATGCAGCACCGTATGGAACGGCAACACCTGCCGAGGCATATAGAACCATACAGGGGCTTGCAGGTATGGGAATAGAAACTACCTGTGTACTCCTGGGAGATGGAGTTTTCGTGCTCTTAAAGGAACAGAAACCTGAGAGTATTGATATGCAAAATTTAAGTGAGGCATATAAAGCACTACATGAGTTTGATGTTAAAATCTATGTCTGTAGAGATTCCATGGTAGAGCGAGGGGTCCGTGAAGATGATATAGAGGGAGCGGATGGTATACTCTCGTGCGACGAAATAAACAAACTCATAGATGAGCACCATTGTGTACTAACATTCACATCCGGAGGTTAAAAATGGGCAGACTTTTTATAATAAGTACTTCTCCATTTAAGAGACTTGAGTCAAAAACCAATATTTATCTTGCCAGGAAGGGAGATAGTGTGATATTCATTCAGAATGGGGTATACGTCGCACTGAATATACCGGCAGATTTAAAGGAAGGCATAGAAAAGAAGAAGGAAGAAGGTGTTGAATTCTATGCATTAAAAGAGGATATGGAAGCAAGAGGGGTTAAAGAATTTTTTGGAAAGGTCGTGGATTATGATGGCTTTCTGGACTTAATAGAAAAACACGATAAAGTGATTCATTAAAAAGGAGGGAATAATGGAAGTAAAAGGCTATAAAATGCCAGAAGACCTTTACTACCACAAGGAACACATGTGGGTAAAAGTAGAGGGGAACAAAGCCATATGTGGACTTACCGATTTTGCTCAGAAACTTGCAGGCGAGATTTCTTTTATAGAACTTCCTGAAGAAGGGGATGAGGTGGAAAAGGATTCTGTCATAGGTTCCTATGAAACAGGCAAATGGCTGGGGAAAATTTATGCTCCTGTGTCAGGTGAGGTAACGAAAGTGAATGAGGATGTGGACGATGACCCTGCTATCATTAATGAAGACCCATTCGGAAAAGGGTGGCTCTTTGAAATAGAGATGAGCGACCCTTCAGAACTTGATGACCTCATGAAAGGTGAGGATGCAAAGAACTGGTTACTTTCTGAGATTGAAAAACACGAAAAAGAAGCATAATGGAAGTATTTGAGTGCATAAAGACGCGGAGGAGCATAAGGGCGTATCAGAAAAAGCTCATAGAGGATGAAAAACTTATAAAAATCCTTGATGCTGCCCGACTTGCTCCCTCCGCGCACAATCATCAGCCCTGGAAATTTATTGTCGTAAGGGACAAAGATAAAAAGCAGGCTCTCATTGAAGCCTGCTGCGGGCAGGAATTCGTAGGTGATGCAGGCGCTGTGGTAGTTGGGCTCGGACTTAAAAAACACAGGTTTAAAAATGGAATGAACTCAAATGCCATTGACGTCACCATAGCTCTTGAGCACATGGTGCTTGAAGCATGGGAACTGGGCGTTGGTAGTTGCTGGATTCTCGCCTTCTGGCCTGATAAGGTAAGGAAAATTTTGAATATCCCAGAGGACATTGATATCGTGGGAATCCTTACCCTGGGCTATCCAGCCGAATCCCCACCCGCAAGACCAAGAAAAGACCTTGGTGAAATAGTGTGCTGGGACGGGTATTGCTAAGAGTTATTGAGAAGTTTGTTTTGGAATCACGATAGTTAAATTAGTTTTTTAAAGGGTTAGTTTGAGTAGTCTTTGATAGGGAGTTAGTATTTTATTGCCCTTCTCTTTTTCTTACGCAGACAACCCCTTAAAATACTTACTATGCTAAGAATTGCGTTGATGCTTATTGGGATACTCCCGTATCCTCTGAGAAGAGACCTGAGGACTAATTTTTACAGGTATTACTTCAGTGCCATTTATAACATAAAAAACGGCAATTTAGATGAGGCGGAGGAGATTGCTAACCTGACAAAGAACATTATCAGGGAGAAGAAAGAAGCCTTTTTGTCTTTTTACCTTTTGGGTTGCATAAAGGCAGCAAAATCGGATTGGTCTGCGGCTAAATACTATCTTGAAAATGCACTGGATGTGGCTGATAACAGAAAGGACAGTATTGTCATAGAACCATGGCTTTTATATGTGTACTATTATGATGATGGTCTCTATTCCACTTATGAGGAGGCAAAGAAATTTAACTCCGGTATACCAGAAGAACGTGTTTACAGGGCGCTTTTTCTGGTTGATGAGGAAAGGTATAAGGACGCACTAAATATTCTAAAAGGGTTGAACAATCATGAGGCTGACTATATTAGGTCTTATATCTATTATAAAACTGGGCAGATAGATTCTGCTCTTTACTGGCTTTCTGTTCTTGATTCGTTAAATGACGTGGAAAAAGTTTTTTACTCCACTTTGCTTTATGAAAAAGGAGAATATGAAAAATCTTACTCGCTAATAAAGACTGTTCCCAAAAGCGATGTATATTCAGTTGTGTTGCAGGCATTAATTGAGAGCAAATTAAAGTCTGAAAATCTATTTCAGACATACAAAAAATACAGAGATTTGCTCAGGGGAAAGCCTGAATTTGGTAAGATTGCACTTATTACAGCCCAAATGTATTTTGAGAGAAAGGATTATGGAAAGGTTGTAAGTATACTTGAGGATGTGATGACACAACTCAATGAGGATGAGCGTAAAAAGGCTATGTTCTATCTTGGTACGTCTTATGTTTTTCTTAAAAGGTATGCCAATGCATTGAAAGTATGGGAAAAACTTGTAAACGAAGACAGAGAACATTACGATTATACACATTTTCAGATGGGAAGATGTGCATATGAGCTGGAGCTTGACAGTATAGCAATGGAAAATCTCTTGAGGCTTCATGATACGTCTGCATATTATTTCTGGGGGCTTTACCTGACTGCCAGAGTGTTGCTAAGATTGAAATCTGAAAACCATGCTATGAAACTACTTGGTTATATTACCTCTTACC
>JALVYB010000074.1 GCA_027038175.1 Caldifarciminota bacterium
TATGAGCATGAGAGTCCATTTTTAATGGAATCAACATCCGAGTGGACGGTGTATAAAATATATCCGGAGATACCATTTATTTACGAAAAACTGCGGTCATGGCCATCAGTTTTAATGGCTCCTGAATTAAGTTTAAGGAAACCAGGTAATAAGTTATATTTATACTATTATTCCTTATGGATATTACTTGCGTATATAGAGCAGCATTACGGGATAGGAGCAATAAAGGAAATCTGGAGGAAGTGCTGGTCTCAGAGTGGAGTAAATGATTTCAATGCCATGGTGAGCACGCTTGGTGGTGCAGAGAGTTTCAAGCGAGTATATCAAAACTTCATGATAGCCAATTATTTTAAGGATTATAGGAATATGGATACGAGTAAAATGCCAGAGGTTAAGAGTAATGTAGTGTGGTCATCTTACACGTATATAGATTTTTATAGGCTTAATTTAAAGTTACCTTATTTATCCACTCGATATCAAAAGATACTTCCCAAGTGGCATGACACCACGTATGTTTATATCAAAGTAAAACGAGGAGAGTTAAAAGGCAGTGAAGATGGAAGGTCTGTGCTTGTTGTTTATGATGGAGGCCCACGGGATACCATCTACTTAGATAATATATTTGGAAGTGAAGAAGGTGTTAAAAAGAGGAT
This sequence comes from Caldifarciminota bacterium, assembly GCA_027038175.1. Taxonomy (GTDB): domain Bacteria; phylum Hydrothermota; class Hydrothermia; order UBA1063; family CAJXJZ01; genus CAJXJZ01. Next base: position 654 of record JALVYB010000074.1, read on the forward strand.
AAAGTATATACCAGATTATGGTATGCTCCTCATGTTTAACAATGTCAACTTAAAGCCCCAGCCATATAGAATAACCTTTGGTTACCGTGTATCTTTAGTTCCCGTAATAAAGACCTACACTCTAAACAAATCCTTATACCATCCAGGAGACACCATAGAGATGGAAGTAGAGATAAGTGACAGTGTATTTCGTTTGGGAGGGCGATTAGTTGAAGCAGATTTCAGTTCCATGGGAGGTGGAGAAGCGGTATATGAGAAAGAGAGTAACAATCCGAGGAAGGTAAAGATAAAATATGTAATACCCAGAACCACCAGAGAAGGTGAATATGAGGTGAGGATAAAAGCCTATGACCCTGCGGTAGTAATAGAGCGTATAAGAAATCACATTCCCAATGAGGTGAAGGTAAGGGTGAAGGTGGGGAAGACTTTAAAAGAGTCTGATAAATAAAATGGGTATTTTGGCGAATTATTATATAAGGGAAGAATTAGAAAAAGAAATTGAGCAAAAAGCAGCGGAAATAATTGATTTGGGTACAAATTTAGGCTTAAGAAAGTCGTTTATCTTGTTGGTGTTGTATATTTGGTGGGGAAACATAGAAGTTGGTAGTATTGATAAATTAAGAATAGTGAATTTTTTGAAATGGCGTGCGGGCAAATTTAGTGCAAAGGATGTTGATTGGGAGTTTGTAAATGATACATATGATGAAATTTACCTTGTGTTGTTAAGGAAATGGTGTTTAGATATAAAGGAAATCGTTGGAATAGAAGGATTGAAACTATATGACAATATGATAAAAGAGTATGACGAAGATAGAAAAGGATGGTGTGAATGGTATTATTAAATCTCATACTTGGCATTTGTCTCTCTTACACTCCAGGAGATACGCTTCCTGTATATCATGAGGATACTCTTATTGTTAAGGATTTTTACTCTCATTCATTTGTGTTTCCGCCTCTTGTGCCGAAGGATATAGAGAGACTTCCCTATTTTTGGGAGCCCGATTTGACTTATTACCTATCTTCATATCCTTTTGTGACTCAAGGGGGTAATTTTTTATATCACAATGCCATTTATATAAGGGGGCAGGATCCATGGCAGACCTTCTTTTATTATAATGGAATACCCCTTGTTGCTCCTTTTCACCTTGTTTCCATATCTGCGTTGCCGCTTTATGGTATGAAAAAACTTGTAAGTTTTTCTGCGTTTCATCCACTTATGTTTTTTGACATGCCGGGCAATATACTGAATATTGTGCCTTTGCATAAACCCGGAAGCATTGTGTTTCAAAGCCCGCTCAATACTACTTTCTCATATTCAAGCGAAAATCTTAGCACGACTTTAAGGTTCTTTTATCCATCTTTTTTGATTTATCTTATGTCTCACAGGACATATCCTCTTTATGCTGGCGATATGTACACTGATTTAAGATATAGAACCTATGGGGCATCTTTCTTTTATAGCACAGAATACATAAATAGCAAGGATACCACAGCAGACTATATCTTTTCCAGATTTAAATCCTATGCCGCAGGGATTTATACAAAGGGTATTAAGGTCTATTATTCAGGTGCAGAGAGATTTTCTCAGGTAGAAGGAGATACGCTTTTTAAGTATGCACTCGGAATTATGGGAATAAAAATGACTCTATGGAATAATACTAATTTTTCCGTATCGCTGTTCAGAAGCGGGGAAAATGAATTCAGCAGGATATATTTTGCCAAAAAAATAAACCCATACGGCAGGACGTCACTTATTTTTTCTCCAGTAGTTTATATTTACAAAAGAAGTGTGTACTTTAATCCAGATGTTGAGTTCATGTATCCTATAGAGTTTAAAGGAATGAAATTTACTCTCGCAGGTAGTGAGAGGAGCAATTATCTTACAGGAAAATATCCCCTCTTTGAGAGTTTTTTGATACCAGATGAAAAGGTTACTCCTGAGAGGGTATGGGAGATTAATGCAGGAATGAAAAAGGTATACAGTCATTACACCCTTGGTCTTGAGGGCTATCTATCCTACCATCAGCATTACAGATTTTATTATGTGGATAGATTCTTTGGGTTACCTGATAGCATATATGGCACAGGATTTTGGGTATATAATGATGTGAAAGAGAAGGATTCAGTGAGTTTCTGGCAGGGAAGTAAACTGCGGTATGGGATAAATCTCAAAATAGGGGCTATCCCCTTTAAAAATGGTTTTATCCAGTTACTTATTGGATTGAACAGGGTTTTGATAGATGCAGAAGGTTACAGGTTCCAGCCATCCTATAGCACACCATTTAAACTCGGGCTTTCCGGTTCTTTTGCGGTGTCAGAATGGCACATTTCAGGTAACCTTTCGTATAAAACAGGTCAGTACTATGCAACAAGAGTGATAAATTACGATGTTTTTCCAGTATTTGCGGAGAGGTTTTATTATTATCCACTACCTTCTCGTCTCGTCTTTTCTTTCGGACTTTCACGTGTTTTTCGTATAAAAGGCTATACTGTAAGCACCGGAGTTTCACTGAACAGGCTGGGAATAAGAAAAGGTGTATCTTTTTATCTATATCCTGAGTTTTATAATTTACCCTCAGCATTTGTTAAGGTGGAGTTCTAAAATGAGAAACTTTAAAAGAATTTTGCTGATTTTTATCATAATGCTTGTGTGGACGGGATGCTATAAGATGCCAGAGCCTCCTTACGGCTTTTTGTTGGGAGATTATGGAGATTCCATTGTACTTTACACCCAGAAGCCTTCGCTTGTTATTATGTACGATTCTATTTATGAGATAGATGGGGTAAAGAGAAACATCACAGAAGCAGGTTTTATAAAGAATGATACATTGCCTTTTATGAAAAGGGATTCTGGAAAATGGGTGCTTTATATAAGAGATTCTGTAAGGGGTGCTGTTTATGGAGTGTATATTGTTACAGAACATGATTCGTTCTCTGGAACTGTGTATGTGCCACAGGTTGCCAGAATGAAAAATGTAAAGGATACCCTCTATGAGAACGATACCGTGTATCTTTCCTGTTTATCTGACTCTTTCCTGCGAGTTAAAGTTTTTATAAGAGCCACGGATTCGGCAGGTAATATTTATGCCTATCGTGAATTCTGGCTCAAGGACAGTACAGATTATTTCGTGTTAAATCCCGATAGTTTTGAGGTTTACTTTGCAGGAAGTAGCGATATTTCTTATGGTCTTCCACGTGGAATTTATGATTTGAGCATGGATGTGAAAAGTTTTTATAAGTCTTATATTTCTGGAATAGAAGGAATTTTGTATGGAAACATTTCCGACTATGCCTTCGATATTCCATTTATTGTGAAAAAGGATTCATCTTGCAGAGTTAAAAGAGAGTACCGGTAAGTGCTTTACTTTCTTCCGCAAAAATAGAAGTTACCGGAATATTATGTTTATTCAGGCTGAGTTTTTGCGTTTTTTTGAGTAAACATGCTCCATTCGGTGCAATTATTTTTGAGGAATAGCGCCCCTTTTTAAAAACGCCTCTTTTTCATTATCATTTTGTCATGCGGGTTGTTTTTATGGGGCGAAAGCCTGATAGCATAACGGCTCTTGAGTTTCTCCTTGAAAATGGGTTTGAGGTTGCTCAGGTCGTTACCATTCCTCCATCTGTGCCCCTTTTATGGAAAAAAAGGCTCTGGAATTATGCAGAGGAAAATGGCATCCCGGTAACGGATAATAAAGGCGTGTATAAACTCGTAAAAAGCGGGAAGTTTAAGGAAATTGACCTTGTGATTTCGTATCTTTATCCTTATAAGGTAAAAAAACAGCTTCTTGACCTTCCCCAAATAGGCGCAATAAACTTTCATCCTGCCCCTCTTCCTGAACTTGCAGGCATAGGTGGATACAATGTTGCCATTTTAGAGGGTATGGAACACTATGGTGTCTCTGCACATTACATGAGCGAGGAGATAGATAGAGGAGACATTATTAAGGTTGTGAGATTCCCCATTGACCCTGATAGAGAGACAGCCTACTCTCTTGAGAGAAAAACGCGTCCCTATCTTTTGAATCTTTTTTACGAGGTTATGAAACACATTAAAGAGAAAGGAAAGCCCGAAGGCATACCTCAAAAGGGCACAAGGTACATTACAAAGAAGGAATTTGAAGAAATGAAAATAATAAGGGAGAATGATTCTCCGGAGATTATTGAGAGAAAAATAAGAGCCTTTTTTTATCCCCCATATCCTGGAGCCCAGATAGAAATAAAGGGGCGTAAGTACACGCTTATTTCAGAAGAGATTTTGAAGGAAATAGGCGAAAAATTCCACGATGATTGAGATTGTATCCATATCTCATGATGAAGAGGGGATATTCTTAAAGAGGGTTAATAGATTCGTTGGACTTGTGAAGTTGCAAAATGAGATGGTAGAGGTTCATGTACATGATACCGGGCGCCTTTCTGAACTTCTGTATCCTGGAAACAGGGTACTTATAAGAAGAGCTAAAAATCCTTCCAGGAAAACGAAATGGGACATTTTAGCCTCTTTTTTTGATGGGGAGTGGATACTTACAAACTCTTCCTATCACAGCAGGATTTTTGAGGAAACCCTTAAAAAGGTTGAAGAGTTTTCAGGGTTTCGTTTTAGAGTTAAAAGAGAGATTGTCTATAACCATTCAAGACTGGATTTCTTGCTGGAGAGTGGAAAAAGGCGCATACTTGTTGAGGTAAAGGGTTGCACGTTGAGAAAGGGAAAAGTAGCCCTTTTCCCTGACGCACCCACACAGAGGGGAAAAAAACACATAGAGGAACTTATAAGGGCAAAGAAAGAAGGATACGGAGCATGGATAGCGTTTGTGGTGATGCATTCTAAGGCAGAGTGTTTTATGCCCAACAGAGAACAGGACCCTGCATTTACCGAAGTTTTTAGAGAGGCTATTTCAAAAGGTGTGGAGGTTTTGCCACTTAAATACTATTATGATGGGATGAATGTGTATTTTACGGAGAGAATTCCACTCTGTAATTTTTAAGAACGTCTCTTTTCCTTTATCCTTCAATGTTATACAGAAACGGAGGCTTCCATGTTAAGGGGTATTTTAACTTTTGTTTTGTTTTTGTCTTTCCTTTCTGCAGGAGAGTTTTCATTTAAGGCACACGGAAGTGGTTATTTGTATAAATTCGGTGGACATTTAAAGAGACGGAGTGCTGTGGCAAAGGTATTTATTCTCACTGAGTTTTACAGGTGGGACAATGGTGTATCTTTATGGGGAGGGGGGTCTGAACTTGTGTGGCTTGGAAGGGACAAGGGGCTTATTCAACTTGACCCCCAGCAGGCTGATTACCTTTTAACAGGTGGAATTATTAAAGGGCATTCAGGCAGGTTTTATTACCTGTTTTTTGACCACCCATGCTATCATGCAATTGACACACTTGTTACGAAGTCACTTTACTGGAATAAAATAAGGATTGGCACAAAAAACAGAAACGACTTTTTCAGGGTGCCTGATAGCGGGTATTTTTACTATGCGGAAATCGGCTTTTTTATAAGACATCCGGATGTCTGGTGGCTTACAACCGGGCACGATTTCCAGTATGATTTTAAGGCAGGGGTAAAAAAGGTTTTTGTCCGTGCAGGGCGCTTTAATCTTTTTGCAGATATAACTTTCTATACCGGCATATCCATGCATTATGCCCTCCGTCCCATGCTTGAAGTTCTGGCAGGTGTGAATATCAGGGGAACAAGCGGGAATGAGGGAGAGATTGTAGTGGGATACAGACCCATTGACAGGAAGACGTTTCGTGAGGCTGAAAACGTTTTATATGCCGGTGTAAGAACAAACTTTTAGAAAAAAGGAGGATTTAAATGGGAAAACTTTTTACATCAGAATCAGTAACCGAGGGGCATCCGGATAAGCTCTGTGATCAGATTTCAGATGCTATTTTAGATGCAATACTGGAAAAAGACCCGCAGGGCAGGGTAGCGGTTGAGACTCTAACCACAAGGGGACTTGTTTTTGTGGCGGGTGAGATAAGCACAAAAACCTACGTGGATATACCAAAAGTTGCAAGGGAAGTGGTTCGGGAAGCAGGTTATATAAAGCCAGAGTACGGATTTGAGTATCAGTCAATGGCGGTTATTTCATCCATTCAGGAGCAGTCACCGGATATTGCAGTTGGAGTTGATAAGGGAGGTGCTGGTGACCAGGGACTTATGTTCGGTATGGCTGTTGACGAAACCCCTGAACTTATGCCAATGCCCATAATGCTTGCACATAAGCTCGTAAGAAGGCTTGCTGAGGTGAGGAAGAACGGGACCCTGCCTTATTTAAGACCTGATGGGAAATCTCAGGTAACAGTGGAGTACGACAGTGAGGGAAAGCCAGTGAGAGTTGATACGGTTATTATATCAGCACAGCATGACCCCGGTATTAAGTATACCAAAATTGTTGAAGATATAAGGGAACTTGTAATAAATAAGATAATTCCCGAAAACATGAGAGATGATAAGACCAAGTACTATGTTAACCCTACGGGTATATTTGTTGTTGGTGGTCCTGTGGGAGATACGGGTGTGACCGGCAGAAAAATAATGGTGGATACCTATGGTGGATACGGAAGACATGGAGGCGGATGTTTCTCAGGAAAAGACCCTTCAAAGGTGGATAGGTCTGCAACCTATATGGCAAGGTATATTGCAAAGAACATAGTGGCTGCCCAACTGGCAAGAAAAGTTGAGGTTCAGCTTGCCTATGCTATTGGTGTGGAGGAGCCTGTGGCTATATATGTTGATACCTTTGGAACAAGCGAGATACCAGAAGAAGAACTTGTGAAGGCTATAAGAAAGAGGTTTGACCTTACGCCCCGTGGAATTATAAAGGAGCTTAATCTCCTGCGTCCTGTGTATAGAAGAACTGCAGCGTATGGACATTTTGGAAGAGAAGAAGAGGGGTTCTGCTGGGAAAGAACAGATGCAGCAAAAGACCTGAAGGAACTTATCCATGGCTAATTATAAAATAAAAGATATCAATCTTGCCCCGGCAGGGAAAAAGAAAATTAAGTGGGCAAGAAGCAGAATGAAGGTTCTCGCCCTTTTAGGCGATGAATTTGAAAGAGGGAAGCCATTTAAAGGGATTCGCATATCGGCCTCTTTACATGTTACAACAGAGACTGCTAACCTGATGATTGCCCTGAAAAGGGGTGGCGCAGAGCTCTACCTTGCACCTTCCAATCCTCTATCAACCCAGGATGATGTTGCAGCTTCCCTTGTTAAGGATTATGGTATTTCAGTTTTTGCTGTAAGGGGCGAAAGCAATGAAAGCTATTACGAAAATATAAAAGAGGTGGCGCACAAAAAGCCTCACATAATTCTTGATGATGGAGGAGACCTGACAAATTATGTACACAAGGAAGGGTTGTATGACACAATAATAGGAGGCACTGAAGAGACCACAACAGGGGTGATAAGACTCAGGGCAATGGAAAAGGAAGGGTATTTAAAGTTTCCTGTAATTGCTGTTAACGACTCCAGAACAAAGTTTCTTTTTGATAACAGGTACGGAACAGGCCAATCCACCATGGATGGGATTTTAAGGGCAACCAACGTTTTAATTGCAGGTAAGACAGTGGTGGTTGCAGGATATGGCTGGTGTGGTAGGGGAGTTGTAATGCGTGCAAGAGGACTTGGTGCGAGGGTAATAGTTACGGAAATAGACCCTGTGAAAGCCCTTGAAGCCTATATGGATGGTAATACTGTTATGAAGATGGATGAGGCGTCCCTTTACGGGGATGTTTTTGTTACAGTGACAGGGAATAAAGATGTTATAACACTCCGCCACATAAAGAAAATGAAAGATGGTGCTATACTCGCAAATTCCGGTCATTTTGATGTGGAAATAGATGTAAAAGGGCTCTATGACAATGCATCGGAAGTTGAAGAGATAAGGCCCAACCTTGAAAGAATAAGAATATTTGATAAAGATATATATCTTATTGCACAGGGAAGATTGTGCAATCTTGGTGCTGCAGAAGGTCATCCTTCTGAGGTAATGGATATGTCCTTTGCCAATCAGGCGCTCGCAGCTAAATTCCTCCTTGACAACAGGGGGCATCTTCAAAATAGGGTGTATAACATTCCAGAAGAGATTGATACATATATTGCAGAGGCAAAATTAAAGACACTCGGTGTAGAAATAGATTCTCTTACGGAGGAACAGAAGAGGTATCTTTCCACCTGGAAGGAGGGAACATGATAAAAAAAATATATTATGTTGTACCTTTATTGGTTTTTGCCTCTCTGGGTCTGTACTTATTTAATTACGTGCAGCACTCGGAGAAAAATAATATTCAGGAAAGAAAAGAGATAGAAAGACCATCTGAATGGTTTTATGCGCAGAGAGCCTATCCTGCAGGATACATTCCGCATGAGGCAATAATAAGAGCCAGAAAGCAGGCACAACTTTTAAAACTATCTTCCAAGGATACATTTACCTGGAGAGAGGAAGGGCCATACAATGTTGGTGGAAGAATAACGTCAATTGCCGTAAACCCGTTAAATGAAAATGTTTTTTATGTGGGTACTGCAGACGGAGGGGTATTTAAAACCACGGATAGAGGAAGTACCTTTGTGCATGTCTTTAATGATGCTCTCACCCTTTCCATTGGAGCCCTTGCAATTGACCCGAATGATACTTCAACCATTTATGTGGGTACTGGAGAGTCCAATGCAAGCGGTGATTCATTTGATGGTGATGGTGTATACGTAAGCCATGATGGAGGCAATACCTTCGGGTACCTTGGATTACCCAACTGCGGGCGTGTGGGAGATATTGTTGTTCATCCGGATAGCTCAAATATAGTTTACGTCGCCTGCATGGGATATTTATTCTCCACCAATCCGGAAAGGGGTGTTTATAGAACAAAGGATGGTGGGGCTACATGGGAAAAGGTTTTGTATGTGGACGATACAACCGGTTGTATAGATGTTGAAATAAACCCCGTGCACCCTGATACAATTTTTGCTGCAATGTGGCACAGGATAAGAACACCTGAGGAAAGAAGGGTAGGGGGTACAACTTCAGGGATTTATCGCTCCACAGATGGGGGAGACACATGGCAACGCCTTACTTACAACCTTCCACAGGGTGATACAGTTGGAAGGATAGGTATAGCCCTTTCAAAAAGTAATCCCTCTGTTATATATGGAGTCTATGCTGACCATCCCGGTTATTTTATGGGGGTGTTTAAAAGCACTGATGGAGGAGATACGTGGTTTGACCTCCCAACTGACTATATAAACGATGTCTTTTCGTCTTATGGGTGGTATTTTGGAAGGATTTATGTAGACCCCTATGATGAAAACACTGTGTATGTTGCAGGACTTTATATATACAAATCAACTGACGGTGGTAATAACTGGACAGATTTCGCTTCTTATAATGACTATGTCCATGTTGACCATCACGCCTTTTACATTGGAAACAGTTTTATTCTTGATGGCAATGATGGTGGACTATACAGGAGAGATTCAGGTTCCTCCTCGTGGTTTCACTATGAAAATCTGCCCATTACTCAGTTTTACGATATAGCCTTGGATATCCAGAATCCGGATAGACTCTATGGAGGAACTCAGGATAACGGAACAATACGGAGAAAAAACTACTCTTTGGATAACTGGGAACTTATATACTATGGTGACGGATTCCATGTGGCAGTGGACCCGAGAGATTACAGGGTAATCTTTGCTGAATATCAATGGGGTGGGCTTGGAAAAAGCACAGACGATGGGGCAAGCTGGCAGGATGCAACAGGTGGAATAGACCCAAATGACAGGACAAACTGGGATACCCCCTACACTCTTGATCCTGTAAATCCAGATATAATGTATCTTGGCACTTACCGAATTTATAAGAGCTATAATGGTGCTGGAAGCTGGGCTCCAAAGAGCCCAGACCTTACCAATGGAGGAGGGAAACTCGTTCATGGAACAATTACCGTGGTGCATGTGAACAGAACTGATAATAGGTTCGTATTTGCAGGAACAGACGATGGAAACGTCTGGTATTCCCCGGATTCTGCAGGTACATGGATAAAAATATCAGATAGCCTTCCTGTAAGATATGTAACGGATATAAAAACGCTACCCGAAAACCCTGGTGTCATATTCGTTTCCCTTTCAGGGTATGAACTTTCAGAACATGTACCTTACATCTTTATGAGCAGTGATACGGGTAAGTCCTGGCTGGATATTACCTACAACCTACCACAGGCTCCGTGTAATGCAATAGAAATAACCTATGATAGTATGCTGTTTGTTGGTACTGATGTTGGAGTATATTACATGCACATGGGGGATACCCTCTGGAACGCCCTTGGCAATGGTCTGCCCAATGCAGTGGTAATGGATATGAAAATTGATTCTGCAAATAATATACTGTACGTGGGTACACATGGACTCGGGATTTACAGCGTGCAGGTACCGCACACAGCAATAAGAGAAAATAACATGGAAAAGCATGCAAGCTGGGTTGCTTTGAGAAAATCAACTGTGATAAGGAATATTGAACTCAGTTTCGCGGGGAATTTGAATGAGAATATAAGGGTTTCTCTTTACGATATACAGGGCAGAATGGTTTCTGCACTTTACAACGGAAGGGTTAGGAGAGACTTGAGATTAGGTATTCCACATGTCAGAAACGGTATGTATCTTTTGAATGTGAGGAGTGAGAGAAAAAATAAGACATTCAAAATAATTATTGAAAGGAGGTAAAAATGGAGATAACATGGGACATTTCAATAGAGGACCTTGTGGCAAACTGTGAGGAAGCCATTAAAATATGCCTTAAATATGGCCTTTCCTGTATTGCCTGTGGAGAACCTGTATGGGGAACCCTTGGAGAAATAGCAGAAGAGCAGGGGATAAAAGATAAAGAGGCGCTTCTGAAGGAGTTAAAGGAAGCCTGCGAGAAAGGCGGCAAAAAGCTCTTTAAGCTGGATATATAATGATTTTTTGACTTTGCGGGAGATTTCTTTTATAATTTTACAACATCAATTCTGCCGGGGTGGCGGAATTGGCAGACGCGCATGGTTGAGGGCCATGTGGGAGCTAATCCTGTGCGGGTTCGAGTCCCGCCCCCGGCATGAAACCACTCATAGCACATTTTATCCCCCAGATTTTTTTGACTGTCCCTTTTATAGGTTTTAAAATACTAACCTGCAATATCTTAAAATAGGAGGTAAAAGGTAATGCCACTCGAAAAAGAAGTAAAACAGGAAATTATTTCTAAATACAGGAAGCATGAGAAAGATACGGGTTCACCTGAGGTGCAGATTGCTCTGCTTACGCAGAGAATAAAAGACCTCACAGAACATCTGAAAAGACATAAAAAGGATGTCCATACAAGATATGGACTTATGAAACTTGTCGGAAGAAGGAGAAGGCTCCTTAGATATCTTGAAAGGAAAGATTACCAGAAGTTTGTTGAACTCAAGAAAGAATTGGGGATAAGATAGTATGTCAGTTGTACGGGAAACCATAGGATTTGCTGAGCGTCCCCTTACACTTGAGACTGGTCGGCTTGCCAAGCAGGCAGATGCTTCTGTTCTTGTGAGTTATGGTGATACAGTGGTGCTTGTTACGGTAGTTCACAAAAAGGTGCTTGAAAAACGCGATTTTCTTCCATTACTCGTAGAATACAGAGAACATGCCTATGCAGCCGGTAAAATACCGGGTGGTTACATAAAGCGGGAAGGAAAGCCACAGGATAGGGAAATACTCTATTCCAGAGCCATAGATAGGGCAATTCGTCCAAGGTTTCCCAAAAATATGGTGGATGAGGTAGAGGTTATTGCCTACCTTCTATCCTATGATATGGAGAATGACCCTCTACCACTGGGTCTTATAGGGGCCTCGGCTGCCCTTATGATTTCTCCTATACCCTTTGATGGTCCTATAGGGGCTTTAAAAGTTGGAAGGATTGGTGGCAGTTTTAGGATAAATCCCACCAACACAGAGTTGCAGGAAAGCGAGTTTGACCTCTTTGTCTCAGGTTCTGATGGTGAAATTAATATGATTGAATTTGGAGGCAAAGAGGTACCAGAAGACATAGTCTTCAACGCTCTTGAATATTCTTTGAAATACATAGAAGAACTTGAGGAGTTTCAGAAAAAGTTTGCTGAAAAGGTTGGAGTTCCTGAAAAGTACGAGTATACCCGGATAGAAGTACCTCAGGATATGTACGAGAGAATAGAAAGCGAATACGGAGAACGTCTTGTAGATGCTATCTTTACGGTTAAGAAGCAGGAAAGGAATAAAAAGGTACAAGAACTTGAGGATGAAATAAAAAATAAGTTACTGGAAGAGTATCCGGATGCAGAACTTGAAATTTCGCAGGCTTTGATGGAAATAGAAGAAAAACTAACCCGAAGGAGAATACTTGAGTCCGGGATAAGGCCTGATGGGCGTGGGGAAAAGGACATAAGACCGATAACAACTGAGGTTTCTGTGTTGCCCAGAACTCATGGGTCTGCTCTCTTTACAAGAGGTGAAACTCAGGCACTTGTAGTTACAACACTTGGAACAGGCGAAGATGTTCAGAAACTCTCGGAGATGGACCCTGAAGAGGAAAAGAGATTTATTTTACATTACAATTTTCCACCGTTTTCAACAGGTGAGATTAAGCCCTTGAGGGGACCCTCAAGAAGGGAAATAGGCCATGGAAATCTGGCAGAAAAGGCCGTTGCACCTCTTATACCAGATGAGGAAGAATTCCCTTATACCATAAGGGTGGTATCTGATATACTTGAATCAAACGGCTCTTCATCAATGGCATCTGTTTGTGGTGCCACGCTTTCTTTAATGGATGCAGGTGTGCCCATTAAGAATATGGCAGCAGGTATCTCTACTGGTATGGTTAGTGAAGGGGAAAAATACAGGTTGCTTACTGATATTTTAGGTCTTGAAGACCATTTTGGAGATATGGATTTTAAGGTGGCTGGAACGGATAAGGGCATTACCGCTATTCAGCTTGATTTGAAGCGCAAAGGCCTTCCACTTTCTATAATTAAAGAGACCTTTGAAAGAGCCAGGGAAGCAAGAATGTATATTCTGGACATAATGAAGAGCACAATTGAGAGGCCAAGGTCTTCTGTTTCAAAGTATGCGCCCAAAGTGGCTATGCTTAGAGTGCCAAGAGAAAAAATTGGATTGATTATAGGTGCAGGCGGGAGAACAATTAAAAGCATTATTGAAGAAACAGATACAACCATAGATATAAACGATATAAAGGGACTCGTTATTATAGCTGGAAAGAAAAGGGATAATGTCCAGGCAGCAAAAGAAATAATAGAGAAATTAATAGAAGATGTGGAACTTGGAAAAGTATATACAGGAAAAGTGATAAGGCTTGCTAATTTTGGTGCATTCGTTGAGGTATTACCAGGAAAAGAAGGACTTTTGCATATATCGGAAATCTCTGATGAAAGGATAAATAATATTGAAGATGTTTTAAAGGTTGGGGATGAAATACCAGTAAAGATAATTGATATAGATGAGGAGACTGGCAGATTTAAACTTTCAATGAAACAGGCAGACCCAAATTACAAACCCAGACACAAAACACACAATCACCAGGACAAAAGGAAATTTGACAGGGGAAGAAGGGAGCATAAGAGGTAAAAACTCCTGGAAGATTCCTCTCTTTGACCTTTCAATAGGAGAGGAAGAAAAAGAAGCAGTCCTGCGTGTTCTTTCTTCAGGCTGGCTTACGCTCGGCGAGGAAACATACGCTTTTGAAAAGGAATTTGCCAGATATGTAGGTACAAAGTATGCCCTATTTTTCTCAAGCGGTACCACTGCACTTCATGTGGCCTATATCGCAGCAGGTATAGGAAAGGGTAAAAAAGTTCTTGTACCATCTTATACCTTCATTTCAACTGTTACTCCTGTTATATGGTGTGGAGGCGAAATTGTGTTTGGTGAGATAGAAGGAGAAAAGAATCTTAATCTTTCTTCGGAAGAGATCGAAGAGCATGATGTGGATTTTGTTGTTTTTGTGCCTATTGGTGGATTTATGAATGGTATTGATAGGGTAAAAAGTATTGCAGATGAAAAAGGCGTAACCCTGATAGAGGATTGCTCCCATGCTCACGGTAGCATTTACAGAGGAAAAAGGTGTGGACAGTTTGGCAAGGTAGGAGTTTATAGCCTGTATTCAAACAAGAATATTACCACAGGAGAAGGAGGAATGTTAGTTACTGATGATGAGGAAGTGTACAGAAGAGCAAAACTGCTCCGTTCTCACGGTATGAGCCGTCTCGCTTATGAGAGATATAGAGGAAGCAGTGAGTTTTATGATGTTGTGGAGATTGGATATAATTACAGAGCCACAGAAATGCAGGCAGCGCTTGGAAGAGTTCAACTTAGAAAACTCGAGTTGTATAATAAGAAACGCAAAGACCTTGTAAAATATTACAGAGAGTTATTGGACGGTATAGATAAGGTAAAAGTCCCATTTTCAAACTATGAGCATAGTTCAAATTATATATTTTCAGTGCTTGTGCCTTCTGATAGACGTGATAGTATAGTAGCAGGGCTTGCCGAGAGGGGTATCCAGACTTCCTGGCATTACAGGCCAGTTCATACGTTTAAAGTTATTAAAGACATAATAGGCGAAATAACCCTTCCTGTAACAGAAAGGGTTGCTTTTCAAGAGATAACCTTACCCCTTTACCCAGAGATGACAACAGAAATGGTTCAGGAGGTTGTAAGTGCCCTCAAAGATTTACTCTGAAGAGGCAGTATTAATTGACAAAAGCATTTTTGGCGAATTTGGTATCTTTCGCTTTGAGCTTGATAATATTCCGCAAAGTGCTATTCCGGGCCAGTTTGTTATGTTGAAAGTGGATTTGTCGCCCTACCCGCTTCTTGCACGTCCATTTTCTATTTTTTATGCAGAGGGTAAAGAACTCCTATTGCTTATAAAGAAAGTAGGCATTACCACTCGGTATATCTTCAAAATGCACGAGGGTGAAAGAGTGATTATAAATGGTCCACTTGGAAATGGATTTCCAGAGAAATTTAAAGATGAGGTTATACTCCTTGGAGGAGGAAGTGGCATAGCCCCTTTGAATTTTTATGCAAGAAAGTATGGATTTAAGAGGTTTCTTGCAGGTTTTAAAACAGAGGTTCAGGGGTTATTCTCCATATTACCGGAAGGAATTGAGATTACCACAGAGGACGGAAGTTATGGAAAAAAGGGTTTCCCTACTGATTACATAGAAAAATCTGATGATGTGGTATTTTCATGTGGCCCCATACCGATGCTTAAAAGCCTTGAAGGTGTATTGAATGGGGATATAGATAGAGTATACGTGTCCCTTGAAAGTATGATGGGATGTGGAACCGGGTTGTGTGCAGGGTGTGGAGTGAAGCAAAGAGGTAAAGATGGATATTTACGTGTTTGCACTCAGGGCCCGGTTTTTCTATTCTCCCGCATAGCAATATAGAATTCCTTTACAACTTTAAGAGGGGTAAGAAGGGTTATTTTTATATCCAGAAGTAAAGACCAATTTTCAATATACTCGATATCGTATTTCACCTTTTCTTCCCATGGTTCCCTGTTGAATACCTCTATCTGAGCGAGTCCTGTTATTCCTGGTCTTAACAATGTTCTTTTACCCTTAAAAAAGTCCGCTGAATTGAAAACTTCAGGAGGAACAGGTCTTGGTCCTATAAGGCTCAGGTCTCCCTTTATGACGTTTATAAGCTGGGGGAGTTCATCGAGCCTTGTTGCTCTTAGAATCCTGCCTACTTTTGTTATTCTCTCTTCATCGGGAAGCAGGTTCCCGTTTTCATCCCTGTCCTCTGTCATTGTACGGAATTTATAGACAGTAAAAGGCTTTCCCATCCATCCTATTCTTGTTTGTCTGAATATTACGGGTTTTCCCATTGTAATTCTTACCAGTATGTATACTATGAGAGATAAAGGCAGGGTGAGGATTAAAAGAGGTATTGTTATTGCAAGATCAAATATACGTTTGATACGGGCAATTCTTCTGTATTTATGGATGTCTGACACAGGATAATTATAAAGGTAGCACTTTAAAAAGCATAGATAAAGACCCTCAGTGAATTTGTATGTTGCTTTTTTATTCCTATTTAATGAGAAATGGTAATGTCCCCATTTCCTGTCTGTAGCAGAATATTGCAATCTGCAGTCCTATTCAAAATTCCATGTAGACTCGTTCGAATTTCGCCATTTTTTGTTCTGGCACATATTCTCACGTTTTTTGCTATATTCTTAAGTGAGCATTTTATGTCTCCGGTTGTAGTATTTGCAGTTACTTTATCTTTTCTTGCTATCTGGTTTGCTCTTAGCGTTATATCACCAACTGTTGTTGTAATCCTGAGATTTTGCATTTGAGGTACCTTTTCCAAAATTATATCACCAGTTGTCGTACTTGCTGAAATTACGGGGGAGATAACATCCTTGCTCATGTCAATATCACCGGTATTAACACTTGCCGTAATGCTTTCAGATTTTGTATGGCTCACATGTGCATCTCCGGTCTGTATATTTAGTGTTATATTTTTTGCTTTGAGACCATCAATGCTTACATCTCCAGTGCGGGAATTAACTTTTACTGTATTCACATATGGCATATAAACTATTAGTTTCGGAGCACAACTATCCGGTATTGGATTCATGTTCTCCTTTTTAATGCTGATATATACAGCGTCTTTTCCTTTTTTAACGTTAAAATTGCACGTTTTTAACAGATTCACTTTACACCCTTTCTGGACGAGATTGGATTTTAAAAAAGTTGAATCGTAACCCTGTATATAAACATCTACGCCATCAACCTCGATAAAAACTTTATTCACATTGTCTGCGGGTACTGTTTTCCTTAAATTATATTGAGCTTCTAACGCAAAAAGCATTATCCATAATAACCACATAGAAGACCTCCTTTTAAATAATTTTATGTTTTTGGAGATGGAGTGTCAAACGTTCTTATTTAACCAATTAATTTTTTGTACT
Organism: Caldifarciminota bacterium; assembly: GCA_027038175.1. GTDB lineage: Bacteria > Hydrothermota > Hydrothermia > UBA1063 > CAJXJZ01 > CAJXJZ01. The sequence continues at coordinate 17,642 of JALVYB010000074.1, forward strand.
TCCTCCGTTATTGATGAAGTGATGGATAAGGTTAAGGGCCTTAGTGACCAGGAACTTAACGACTTGGTTGTAAAAAGAGGAGATTATAAGTCATATATACAGACTGAAGACTGAACTTCGTTTATTCCTTGCCGAGTGGATGCAACAAAGAATATTTTATCTTTTCAAGGGCTTTTTGCCCTTGGGGAGTTTTTTCCATTAGTTTTATAAGAACAAGGAATGTAACATAAGTAAAGAAAAACACCGTTACAAAGAGCAGCACTATTAGTTTTCTTTTTGGCCAGTATCTCCGTTCTGGCACGTTTGCTTTGTAAATTATTTGTAAGGTAGGAGTATTTTGTTTTTCCATAATTTTTGCCTTTTCATACTCGGTAGCAAGTAACTTATAGGTCTGGATATACTTTTCCAGCATTAGTTTTATTCTCGCGTATCGCTTGCCAATTTCGGGGATATCCTTTATCGCGGGAAGATGGGCTATCGAGTCAAATGCGATATTCCATAATCTATTTTTTTCTTCCGTTAGTATATTGAGACGTTTTTTAAGGTTTGACGTTATCTTTGAGCCTGGGCCCTGCTCTGCAAGAGCATACTGATATTGTAATTTTGCTGTTATATAGTCTTTTTCGATATTTTCCCAGTTTTTCACAAGGGATTTAATTGATGTTTCAAGATCCAATATACCGTATCTTTCCTGATAGATAGCCAGGCTGTCCTGATAGAGTTTCATTGAATCTTCTGTCTCTTTCAATCTCTGCCCAAGGAATGTTCTCATTTTTTTGCCTTTGGTAATAATTATATCTCTGTTGAGTCTATCGAGTTCTGTTATTATCGCATTACATATCGTTGCGGCCCTTTTTGGATCTTTGTCTCTATAAGATATGTAAACAAAACCTGATGTAGTGGCAGAAGTTTTTATATGTTTCCTCACTATTTCGATTAAATCTTCAGGATATTTGGCTTTGTAAACTGTATCAAGAGCAAATTTTTTGATAAGGTTCTCAATTACCACCCTGTTGGTAGCAAGGTCTGCATATATATCAGCCGGAGTAACTGCCAGGCCTCCAATGAATTGTAACATACTCAGAGCAGCACCCCCTCCTCCTAAACCAGTTCCACTCCCAATTCCCATCATTTCTATGGATGGCATAATGCAACTGGTGGCTTCATATTTTGCAGGAGTTAATAAACTATATGCTACTCCAATTATCCCTGCAATTAGCGTCCCCAATATTATGGACCTGCGTTTCTTCAATAAAAATTCCAGTAGCTCCATACATAAAAATTATACTCTATTCCATACGCATTACAAATTCATCCTGAATGTTGATCTTTCGTAAATGGTATGTTTGATTTTCCATCAATGTCTAACAATTTAAATACGATTACAAGGTATGGCACGAACAAATAAACCACCTCAATACCCCATATACTCCACTGTACTTCATCTACGAGTCCTGTTAGCCAGAACACAAAGAGAGAGGATATTGCAGCCGCTTTTATTGCATAGTTTCGCATGTTTATATTATCTTTGACTTTTATAAGTTTTACAAATGCTTTTATAGAGTAATATAGCCAGATAAAAAGGGCAATTAGACCAAAAATGCCAAAACTAAACCAATAGTCTACAAAAATATTATGTGGATAAATGTATTTCAGGGAAAAGGTATAATGGTAAAACTGCGCAGGCCCGCTTCCAAGAAAAATATGAATAGGATTATGAATTATATAACTCAGAGTCTTATCCCACAGGAGGAATCTTGTTAAAATACTGAGGTCCCCCCGTGTGCTTATAGCCATCCTTGTGAAGAGACTTCCAGCATGTTTTGCAAGTATATAAGCAACTATTAATGTTAATATGGTGCCTCCCAGAACATAGAGAATTGTGAGCAATTTCCTTTTAATTTTTAAAGTTATTAAAAAGAAGAATAGCCATAATCCCAGTATAGCTGCTATAAAGGCATTCCTGGAAGCGGTTTTAAGTATCGCGATTATGAAAATCGCAAATAATATTACATATAATGCTTGTATCAACCTGTTTCTCGAATAAAAAATCATTCCCGGGAACAAAATCACTGAAAAAGCCGCCAGTATACCGGGTCTGTTAGGAGTACCAAAAATACCAGCATACCTCTGTATCAGTCCTGCAGAAGTGTATATAGGAGGCATTATAAATACTGTAAAGACCAGGGCTGTTACAACTATTGTGTATGCTGGTAGTGCTACTTTAATTGCGTCCTCAGTATCTCTAAAAGAATACATAAGAAGGAAAGAGACACTCAACGATGTGGCAGCGTAAAAGAGCCAGGTTGCAAAGTTACCGCTATCTCGGAGAAATGGTATGGTAAAAATTGCTCCAATGATCAGGACCATAAATGGTAATAGTATAGGATTACCATTGAGAAACACTTTTATTTCTTTTTTTAACAAAAGATACCACAAAAGAAAAAAGAATACTGAGATTGCAAAGATATTATAGAGTGTGATGGGATAGAAATCCTGCCCGGCGAATCCTATACGAAAACCCGGAGGGGGGTCAAGAAAGATTATTAAAAGCCCTGGAAGATGTATTGGTTTCAGAGCACCTATGTAGAGGAGTAAGGGAACACCGAAAATAAGCACATAGAAAAAAAAGATTCCGACCAGGGAGCGTTTACTAACATGCTCGGGAGCATAGAGTATGACAGACACCAGCAGGAAAGTAAGTATCTGAGATATAACCTCTGGTGTGAAAATGCTCTTTAAAGCAAGTTTTTTTTGAATCATCACTTAAATATTATATTGGAGGGCTTCAGAATATAATAAAATATGTCTTCTGTGTTGCCTTTTGCGTTTAAGATGGATAGTATATAATTTACGTGTGAAAAAAATTCACTTCTTTATATTTCTTTGGCCTTTTGTCTATATGATTTACAGGTATGTTCCCCTTCAGGATGGGTGGGCCCATCTTCATACGCTATATGCTTTAACCCATTATAGTCTTTATAAAAACCTTTTATCTATTAACTACAAGCCTTATGCAGACTGGATAGGTATTTTAAGCATATATCCGTTCGTTCGGGTTTTAGGATATGTAGAAGGTCTGCTAATGTTCTTTGTCATTTTATCCATAGTATTACTTCTTTCTGCGCGTTATTTTGCATACAGTATTACGAAAGACAAATTTTTTTCAATTGTATACGCCTGCATAGCGGCTGTTAATGTTTTTGTGGTAAAGGGATTTTTTGCTTTTACGATTGGGTTTATATTTTTTCTTTTTTTTGTAGGTAAATTTATACGTGAAAATAACATAAAGACGCTGATTTATTTGAGTTTTATTGAATTTTTTGTACACCCGTTTTTCTTTGCTGAGTCCATGCTACTTATTTTCTGGTTCTGGATATATAGTGTATTTTCAAACGATAAGAATTGGATACGCTTTGTCTATGCTTTTTTTATACTTCTTATTTTATTTATGCTTGGGTTAGAGAGCCTCAATGGGGGGTATATATTTGGATGGGCAGTTCCATTTTCAGATAGATTGAAGCAACTTGTGAAGGGGGCTTTTCTTTTTCCATGGTATGCTCTTTGGGGAAAAGGGTTGCAATTTCTGTTGTTTTTTATCCCCATTACCGTATTAATGCCTATTGTGTTTCTTGTTCGTACCTTTAAATGGCAATACTTTAAGAGTGTTGAGAAAAATGTGATTTTGTATACTGCGGCCACGAATTATATACTGTACTTTGTTATTTTTGATGTTATGAAGACGGGGGCTTTTATTCATACGCGGCAGATGTTCATCGCCTTTTTTATCATTATACCACTTGGATGGACTCTTATAAACAGAAAAAAGGTAAAAGTTATATTTGATAGTTATTTACTTCTAACTTTCTTTGTAGAGTTTTTTATTGTAATGAATAAATTTAACTGGTATGAAGAAAAAATCAAACAGGCAAATAAAGAATTATCTAAGTATGTGGATAAAAATACCGTATTTATGGCTTTTACCCATATAAAAGATAGGGATGGCTTCGTGTATCCTCTAAAACATATAGGCGGGCTTATCGGGATAGAAAGGCAGGCATTATATTTTAACAACCTTGACTTCCTGACGAGTTATCAACCACTTACCATAAGCACAGATAGTATTAACATGGAATCGTTGTATGAATGTAAAAGTACGTCCACACAGTTTGTAGAAACTCATGTTAACTCCATTCTCGTATTTACGAATAATAAGAGGTTGAAGAGAAGGATTTTACAATGTTATAATAAGGGGTTCCGCATTGCGTTTGAAGATAGTAATATACTGGTAATGAGGAGAAGAGATACTTCAAAAAACAAGTTTCCCCATTATTAATGCGCTCTCTCTTATGGTGATATCACTTATGCGGGATATTGGAGTAAATGAAGGATTTATTTCAATTACTTTTCCACCATTTAATTTTGTTATTTGTGGTAGCATAGCTGCCGGGTAAACAATGCCGCTTGTTCCGATAACAAGGGCAAGGTCTGCTTTTTTAGCAAAACTAATAGCAACATTCAGGTCTTTTTCGTTTAAAGATTCTCCAAACCACACAACGTCAGGCCTTAAAAGCCCGTTGCAATTTGGACACCTTGGAGGAAGTTCTTCTTCATTAAATATTCTGTAATCTTCTTCATATACTCTTCCGCATTTGATGCATTTTGTTCTGAATATGTTACCGTGCAGTTCTATGATTTTCTTTGACCCTGCCTTTTTGTGCAGTGAATCTACGTTTTGAGTTACAAGCAAAAAGCAGGCCTTGTGTTTTTCTATCTCGGCTATTTTAAAGTGGGCTATATTGGGTTTTGCAGATAATATTATCTTTCTTCTTAAGTTGTACCATTCCCATACAAGCCGGGGATTTTTATGGAAAGCGGAAAAAGTAGCGAGTTCTTCCGGTGAGTGTTGTTTGTACCAGCCATCTTTCCCACGAAATGTAGGTATGCCGCTTTCTTTTGAGATGCCAGCACCTGTCAGAACAAGTATGCATTCTGCCTCTTTTATCAGAGTGTTTAACCTATCTATATCGTGCATATTTCATATTTTACCGTTCTTGTAGCGTAATATAAAGTTAAAACATAAAGCCTTGACAATTCCACGCAGGATAAGTAATTATATACACCTTCAGGAGGAGAAATGAGAGTAAAGAGGATAGAAGAAGCAAGATGCAGAAGGTTGAAGAGGGAACTCAGGAAAATGGAAAAAGACATAGAAAAATATAAGTCTCTTTATCTTAGAGCCCTTGCTGACCTCGAAAATTACAAGAAACTCAGAGAGCAGGAAACAAGGCAACTTGTGGAATACGCCAACGAGCAGATACTGAGAGAACTTATTCCAGTCCTTGACCACCTGGAACTTGCTGTGAAAGTTGAGGGGGATGTCGCGTCTATCAAGAAGGGAGTCGAGATGGTACTCCGTGATTTCCTGAAAATTCTTGAACATTTTGGAGTAAAGAAGATAGAAAGTGAAGGCAAAGAGTTTAATCCAGAATACCACGAGGCAATTGAAGTTGTGGAGACGGATGAGGCTCCTGATGGACATATAGTGAAGGTTCATCAGGCAGGGTACATGCTCAAAGGAAAACTTGTAAGGCCTGCAAGGGTAAGTGTGGCAAAAAACAAGGAAAAAAAGGAGGGATAGAAAATGGCAAAGGATAAGGTTATTGGTATTGACCTTGGTACAACCAACTCGGTAGTTGCGGTTGTTCAGGGGGGGGACCCCATTATAATTCAGAACAAAGAAGGAGAGAGAATAACACCTTCTGTGGTTGCTTTTAAAGGGAATGAGACTCTTGTTGGTTCTATTGCCAAAAGGCAGGCTGTAATTAACGCTGAAAATACAGTTTTTTCCATTAAAAGGTTTATGGGCCGCCGTTATGACGAGGCAAAATACGATATAGAACGTGTTCCATATAAAGTAGTTAGAGGGAAGAATGATAGAGTAGAGGTTTACATTCCACAGGTGGGCAAGAACTTTACTCCTGAAGAGATATCCGCCAAAATACTTGAATATCTTAAAAAGTGTGCTGAAGATTTTTTAAGGGAACCTGTAAAAAAGGCAGTAATCACAGTGCCTGCATATTTTAACGATGCTCAGAGGCAGGCAACTAAAGACGCTGGTATTATTGCAGGTCTTGAGGTATTGAGGGTGTTCCCCGAGCCCACAGCTGCTGCTCTGGCATATGGGCTTGATAAAACAGATAGGGACATAAAAGTAGCGGTGTTTGACCTTGGAGGGGGTACTTTTGACATTTCCATACTTGAACTTTCTCATGGGGTATTTGAGGTAATATCCATTGGTGGAGATACACACCTTGGTGGAGATGACTTTGACCAGAGAATAATTGAATGGTTACTTGAGGAGTTTAAGAAAGAGACTGGTATAGACCTATCTAACGATAAGAACGCTCTTCAGAGGTTAAAGGAAGCAGCGGAAAAGGCGAAGAAGGAACTTTCCACAATGATGGAGACGGTCATATCCATTCCATTCATTGCTGCAGATGCTCAGGGCCCCAAGCATCTTGAAAAGACGCTCACAAGGGCAAGATTTGAATCCATGACCCGTGACCTTGTTGAAAGGGCAATAGAAATTACAAAGAAGGCACTCGAGGATGCAAAACTAACTCCTTCTCAGATTGATGAAGTCATATTGGTTGGTGGGCAGACAAGAATGCCACTTGTGCAGCAAAAAGTTGCTGAATTCTTTGGTAGAGAGCCACACAAGGGTATTAACCCGGATGAAGTTGTCGCAGTAGGAGCCGCCATTCAGGCAGCCATTCTGGCAGGTGAGTATCAGGACAGAGATATAGTTCTTCTTGATGCAACTCCACTCTCTCTTGGTGTTGAGACCCTTGGGGGTATTTTTGATGTGGTTATACCGAGAAATACCACTATCCCAACCTCAAAGTCCAAGATATATACCACAGCAGAGGACAATCAGACCTCTGTTCTTATAAAAGTTTATCAGGGAGAAAGACAGATAGCGAGCGAGAACAGGCTTTTAGGTCAGTTTGAACTCACAGGCATTCCTCCAGCCCCTCGTGGAGTGCCACAGATAGAAGTTACATTTGACATAGACTCTGATGGGATTCTTCATGTAAAAGCAGTTGATAAAGCCACCAACAAGGAGGCATCCATCAAGATTCATGCAAGAACGAGTCTCTCAGATGAAGAAATTGAGAGAATGGTAAAAGAGGCTGAAATGCACAGAGAGGAAGACCAGAGGAGAAAGGAACTCATTGAAACAAGGAATCAACTTGACGGATTTACCTATTCCGTAGAGAAAAGCCTCAAAGACCTTGGTGACAAGATACCAGAGGATAAGAAGAAGAAGGTGGAAGAGGCTATTAAAAAAGCAAGGGAAAAACTCACTTCAGAGGATATTAATGAATTAAAGTCTACACTTGAGGAACTTCAGAAAACCTGGAATGAGGTTGCGAATGAAATATACAAGGCTCAGGCGGCACAACAGGGCGGTGCATCTGGAACGCAGCCAGGTGGTGAAGGCGGAAAAGACCAGGGTCCAGAGGACACAGACTACGAAGTGATTAACTAATGGCAACCAAAAAAGATTATTATGAAATCCTGGGAGTGCCGCGTAACGCCTCCCAGGAGGAAATTAAGAAGGCATACCGTCGTCTTGCCATAAAGTATCATCCCGATCGTAATCCTGACAACAAAGAAGAGGCAGAAAAAAAATTCAAAGAGATAAGTGAGGCGTATGAAGTATTGTCCGATCCTGAGAAAAGGAGGATTTACGATCAATATGGGCACGAAGGTTTAAATGGAGTTTTCAAGAACGGTAATTTCTCATGGCAGAATTTCAGTCATTTTGATGATCTAAGGGACATATTTGGAGATAATTTTGGGCATTTTTTCGAAGACATTTTTGATACCTTTTTTGGTACAGGAACAGCATCCCGTGCAAGGCGATATAGAGCAAATCAAACTTACAGGAATAGAGGAGAGGATATACGAATCAGCATACCTCTATCACTCAGGGAGATAGTTGAGGGAACGAAAAAGAAGGTTAAACTCAAAAGGTATGAGGTGTGCGATGCCTGTGGTGGAAAGGGAAGTAAGAGTGGAAAGGAGGAGACGTGTCCTGTATGTGGTGGTACAGGGGTTGTGAGAAATGTGAAAAGGACCTTTTTCGGACAGTTTATTCAGGAGAGTGTGTGTCATAACTGCGGTGGTAGGGGATACATATTGAAGGACCCATGCCCTGTTTGTCATGGTACAGGAAGAGTCAAAAAGGAAGTAGAAATAGAGATAAATATCCCACCAGGTCTTAGAGACGGGGAGTATCTAATTGTTCGTGGAGAAGGGAATATCGGAGAAAGAGGTGGGCCGAGAGGTGATTTATATGTTTTTGTGAGAGAAGAGGCGCATCCTGTATTTAAGAGAGAAGGAGAAGACCTCCACACAGAGGTTGAAATTCCGTTTTCAACTGCAGTTTTAGGCGGCAATATAGAGATTGATACTGTCACCGGTGAGAAATTGAGATTAAAGTTAAAACCTGGTATTCAATGCGGTACTGTTCTCAAAATACCCAAAAAGGGAGTTCCAAGACAGGGAAGGCGGGGTGACCTGTATGTGAAAATTAACCTTAAGACGCCTCAAAAGGTATCCCGTGAAATGAAGAAACTTTTCGAAAAACTCCGAGATTTGGGAAGTTGATAAAGAGGAGATTCATAGGCAGGACTGTTGATAAAGACAAAGCAGTTGTGGAAAAAGAAGAATATCATCACCTTGTAAATGTCCACCGGGCTCGTAAAGGAGATAACTTCTTTCTTATTACACGAGAGGGGAAAACCTACAGGGCTAAAATAATCGTAATTGATAAGAAAAAAAGGATGGTTCTTGCACGTCTTAACGGAATGCTTGAAAATAATGACACATCAGAAAGAAGTGGGGTTATTGTAGCATTTGCTCTTTTTAGTGAAAACAGGTTAAGATATTTGATTGAAAAAGCGACTGAGATAGGAGTGGAAGGTTTTTTGCCTTTTGTTGCTGAAAGAAGTAAAAGAAAAATATTTGAAATAAAGGAAGGCTGGTATAAGGTGGTAAAGCAAGCAGTAAAACAATCTAAAAGGAATAGTTTCCCTGAAATAATGGAAGTTTTGTCTTTCGATGAAGCAGTAGAAAAAGCCTCTCAAATGGGAGAGATCTATGTTTTTGATGTTTCAGGTGAAAAAATAGATGTTATTGAGCCAGATAATAAGGTATCTTTTGCGTTTATAGGTCCTGAAGGTGGGTTCACAGAGAGAGAAAAGGAAATATTGAAAAATAAAGCAAGGGGCATTTACTCTCTGGGGCAAAACGTTTTGAGAACAGAAACAGCCGCAATTATTGGGGCTTATGAATTGATAAAAGCAAAAAACAAAAGGAGGTGAGGCTCTTGTCAGGAGTCCGTCTACGTGAAGGAGAGACGTTTGATAGTCTCATAAGAAGGTTCAGAAAGGTAATGGGTAAGGAAGGTATCCTTCAGGACCTCAAGAAAAATCAGTACTATGAAAAGCCTTCTGAAAAAAGAAAGAAGGAAATGATAGCGGCAAGGAGAAGGATGCTCCGTAAGATGCGCCGTAATGCTCTCTAAAGTTCTGAAAGATCTGGACTTCGAGAGGGTATTTGAAACCCTCTCGAAGTTTCTACTCACAGAAGGTGGCCGAGAATATCTTAACTCCCTTAAGCCATTATCTGATAGGGAGAGAGAAATTCAGATACAGTCTATTTCTGATTTAGGGACACTCATAGAAAACGGTGTTCACATTCCCATTTATGATTTAAAAAATGGAAAGGAAGTCCTTGAAAAAATACGGGTAGGCTCCAGGCTGCTTCCTTCTGAATTTAAGGGTATACTCGAATTTTTAAATACCTATGTGCATCTCTATGAGGTTCTTTTCAATACAAGTTTGAAATTACATCTTATATCTCCGGAACTTTTAAAACATGTAATAAAGACTCTCTCAAGGAATATTGACAAAGAGGGTGAAATTAAAGAAGACGCTACTTTAAGGCTCTCGGAACTTTCTGTCAGAAAGAGAAAGGTGGAAGAGAAACTTAAGAAAGTGCTGAGTACTTTACTTGAGGAGTACTATAAAAAGGGGTATTTGAGAGAAAAATTTTATACCATTAAAAATCAGAGATATGTTTTTCCTTTTAAAGCAGAATCTCATCCGGAGGGTATAGTTCAGGGATATTCCAACACAGATAGAACCATATATGTTGAACCCTATGAAATAGTGGATATAGAGAATGAACTTGTTAAAGTAGAAGATGAAAGAAGGGAGGAGGTTGAAAGAATAATAAGGGAACTCATTGACGTGCTCCACGAACATTATGATTTCATTTATGAAGCATACAGCAAGATGGCATGGGTAGATTTTTTACATGCGGTTGCATTGTTTAAGTCCCAGAATGGCGGGGTATTTGTTAAAAAGTCAGATGCTCTTTACATTAAAAATTTCAGGCATCCTGTATTGGTTGAGGTAAAAGGTTATGAAAATGTCGTTCCATTTTCGATAGAGAAGTTTGAAAAAAGAGGACTTTTCATATCCGGTCCCAATGCCGGTGGTAAAACTGTTGTGCTCAAAAGTATAGGGACGATTGCACTCTCTTATCTTTTTGGACTTCCGGTAATTGCTGAGGAGGCAGAGATATTCCCGGTTGAATCTGTTTTTACGCTTGGATTTACCAATGAGCAGGACATTGTTGAGGGAAAATCAACTTTTAGTGGAATGATAGAAGAGATAAAAGAGATTGTGGAGGGAGCCGGTGAAAACAGCATCATATTGCTTGATGAGCCATTTTCTCTCACTGACCCAGAAGAGGGGCAGGCTCTTGCTGAGGCCATAATCACATATCTTCTTGATAAAGGTGCGAGAATATTTTTGACAACTCATCTCTGGGGACTTAAGTTTTTTGCAGAAGAACACCCTCTCCTTGAGAATGCTACAATGCTCTTTGATGCAGTAACCGGGAAACCTCTTTACAGATTCAAACTCGGCAGAATGGGAAAGAGTCATGCTATACAGATTGCCGAAGTAATTGGCCTTCCTCAGAGAATAATAGAACTTGCAAAAGACAGGATATCCTCAGGCAAAGGAAGAGTCCTTGACCTGATAGCAAGACTCGAAGAAGAGGAGGCAAAACTTCTTAAAGAGATTGATGAGGTGGAAAAACTTAAAAAATCCCTTGATGAAAGAGAGTTAAAACTGAAGAAACAGGGCAAGAAATTGGTACTAATGGAATATGAGCGCGTTCAAAAAGAACTAAAGGATATGCTTAGAGAACTTTACAGAGAAGATAAGCGAGAGAAGAAAATAAAGATGGTGCAAAAGGCGAGGAAGTATATAAAAGAGAAGAAACAGGAGACAGAAAACTTTGAAAGACCTGTGGAAAATCCAGAAATTGGAAAGTCCTATAGAATAAAACCAACCGGAATAATTGCCACGCTGATTGAGATTGACAGGAAAAGAGCAGTGGTACAGGTGGGAAAGGCCAGGATAGAAGTTCCCATAGAAAGCCTTTACGAGGTTTAAAATGGGTGTTATTGACGAGATTTTAGAGAGAATAGACCCTATTGATATTATAGGGGAGTATGTGAAACTTGAAAGGTCTGGTAAAGAATACAGGGGCCTGTGTCCTTTTCATCATGAAAAAACTCCATCTTTTTATGTTAACCCGGAAACAGGATTGTATCATTGTTTTGGATGTGGTGCCTCTGGAAACATTTTTAGATTTATTATGGACATAGAAGGTGTTGATTTCAAAGAAGCGCTTAGAATACTTGCGAAAAGAGCAGGGGTTGACCTTAAAGATTTCAGGGAACAGAAGGAGGTTACCATTCTTTCCAGATTTGCTGAATATCTACATGGTATACTGCTCCACACCAAAAATCCTGCTCTTGAGTACGTAAAATCTGTAAGGAAATTGAAAGAGAGGGAAATTGCAGCCTTTAAGCTGGGTTATTATCCAAGGGGAGCCCTGAGGAGTTTTATGAAGAAGGAGAATGTATCATCTGCCTTCATGGTGAAACTTGGACTTTTAAAAGAGGGCAAAAACGGATTTTATGAGGTTTTTCTTGGAAGGCTTATTTTTCCAATTTTTTCCGAAACAGGAAGGATTATCGGGCTTGGTGGAAGGGTCCTTGACAGTTCGAGTGGACCTAAGTATATAAATTCCCCGGACAGTGCCTGGTTTAAGAAGGGAAAGCATTTATACGGTTATTTCCAGTCAAAAAAGACTGTAAGGGAGAAAAGGGAAGTTATAATCACTGAGGGTTATATGGATGTTATAGCAATGCATGCAGCAGGTTATAATTACACAGTAGCCTCGCTTGGCACTGCTTTCACAGAAGAACATGCCAGTTTTCTCTCAAAGCATGTGGACAGGGCATATCTATTCTTCGACATGGATGAAGCCGGAAGAAGAGCGGTGGACAGGGTAATACCGTTGCTCTTTAAAAATGGAGTTGTACCTAAAATTGTAGAAATTGAGGGTTCAAAAGACCCGGCAGAACTTTACGAAAAAGGACAGACTGATATTATAGAGAAGGCTCTTGGGAATTCTAAGGATTTTGTGGAGTACTATTTGAAATTAGCGGAGACTGAAGAAGATAAGGTAAGAATTTTAAGAAAACTGAAAGAGATAATTACTGCATCCAGTGATGATGTGTTGAGGGGTGTATATCTCAGAAAAGTTCAGGACATCACAGGGGTTAAACTGAGGTTAAGAAAAGTCTCAAGTAATGATGATGCATATACTTTATCGCATGAACTCAAAATGCTTATAGCGGCTCTGGAATTTGATGACCTGAGGGAGTTCGTAAAAAATGAGATAGAAATAGATATGTTTGAAGATATGGATGCCCGACATATTGTAAGGTCTTTAAAAGATGGTGTAGAATTTGATGAAATTCTGGCTACAATTCCTGAGAATAAAAGGAGAAGATACATTGAGTTTTTAAGTACCCTTAATTTTACAGGCAGGGAAGGTGAAGT